>NZ_JAUZUU010000001.1:300000-574925 GCF_031844225.1 Acinetobacter sp. RRD8 | reverse complement strand
ATTGAAGAACAGGAAATTATGATGGCGCATAGATCTTTCACAAAGCTTCGTACATTTTTAATAAGTGCAACATTATTATTAGGTGCAACTCAGGTTGCCATAGCAGGTCCAACAGTTGATCAGCTCAGTGACTGTTTGATGAAATCCACCACAGCCACCGATAAAACCACGGTCTTGCAATGGACCTTTGTGGCATTGGGTAATCATCCGGACTTAAAGGCTTTTAGTAATGTGACCGCTACTCAAAAGGAAGCATTAGATAAGAATCTGGCGACGGTGTTGCAGCGCATTTTAGTTGAGCAATGTTCAGCACAGACCAAGGCGGTGATTCAGGCTGAAGGTTTACAGGCAGTCGGGGACAGTTTCCAAACGTTGGGCAAAACCACAGGCGAGGAAATTTTAAAGAATCCTGAAATTAATAATCAGCTCAAAGGTGTGCTGCGTTATATCGATTTGAATCGTGTTGCACAGACTTTTTTGACACCGGGTTTGTTGAATAAGTTGGGGTTGTAAGAGAGATGTAAGACTCTTTTTGATCTAGTAAATCCTCTTCCTAACCCTCACTTGCGCTTCGTTTTAAAGCAGTGCTTTAAAACTTGCTCAGGAGAGGGAACCACGTGTATCAAATTGATTACGTGACACTCCCTCTCCCGTTGGGAGAGGCCTGGGGTGAGGGAACTAGTCATGCATAAAAAGGACTTTGAGAGTTGGATGCGTCCTAAGTCTTCGAGTTTGGTGATAGAAGATACTTTTTTTGATGGTCATATTTATTAGCTGTCTAATTCAAGCTTTTCCTTTATATATTTTGCTGAATTTTCAATATCAGGATAAATAGTAGCTTTATTTATACCTAATAAATCTAACTCTTTTAAAATATTAATTTTATCCTTATATTTGATTTTAAATTTAATAATATCAATATCAGGATGAGTGGTAGGATCTAGCTCATGATCATAACCAAACAGTAGGAATGAACCTGCCTGAGCTTGAATGCGTTTATCAATTTTTTTACCTTTTACACAAATTATTTTTTTTAGGTCATTCGATTCGATTCTTGGTTTAAAATATGGTTTTTCACTTTTGATAAAATGTAAATATTGTTCACATACTTTATCACTGGAGGGTAACCTAGGTTTTTTTATAATTATTTTTTCTATGTAATCTTTTTGTGTGCTATTTAATTTAACAATGTTTGAAATACAGGTAACTTTATCTGAATCAGAAAAATTGATAGCTTCTTTTTTTATAAGAAATAAAATTACTTCACCAGTGCTAAAAACTTTTTCATAATATTTGAAGTCCTTTACAATTATTTCATTGTTTGAAGGTAGAGTGGGTCGCACAGCCAAAAGATTTAGATCAAAATGTTCATCAGGAAGTTCAGAGGCAAAATACAGAGCAGTTAGTGGATTACTTGAAATATCTAATAATCTAGTTGGCATTCCATAGTGTTGCATTCTCGTTAAAGTGTCTATGGCAGCTGGCTCTTGATTAAAAAAACTAGGCTCAGCTGTAATCAATTCTCTATAAAGTATATGTTCACTTCTTTCATAAATTTTCCCTTTCGTACCGAATGATCTAAAGATTGACGGAGTTAATCTATATATGTCTTTAGAATGACCACGAAAAAAAACCTCATATTTTCTATCTGATTTTATTGACCGTGTTGTTGAAATGATTAAGTCAATATATTGTGAAACATTGGTAATATATATATTATTAATATTAGGAATATTGATGCTTGATTGAGAGCTTATTTCACTTGAAGAAAATCCAGATGGTTTAATTTCTTGAGTTTTATTATTTGAGATTTCTTTAAAATTTTCTCGATAATTATTGATGTCTTGAAATATCGAAAACTCATCAAGGATAGAAATTAAATCTCCTTCTTTAATAGTCCAATGAGTTCCTTGAAGTTCAGCAAGATTTATTTTTAAATTTTTAATTAATAAATTTTTTGTACTATTATAGTCTTCGATATCATCTCTTGGATCAGCTTTGTTTAGTGTTTTTTTGAAATTATATAAATTTAATTTTTTACAGTAAGTAGTTAATATTCTATTTTTTTTGTCTAATCTAAAATCTTTTATTTTTACTAGAAAAGTTTGAAATCTTAGATCATCAAAAATAATTAATGTAGGATAACTTTTTATTTCATTAAGAAATTCATTAGGCATTTTATCAAAATTATATTTAAGATTTTCATCTGTAAATTCTAAAAATCTATAAAGAGGAATTCTGAAAGAAATATTACCATCACTATTTACATGTAAATCAGAAGCATCGTTTAATTTTATTAAATTATAAAACATATTAAAAAAACCCCGCATTAAGCGAGGTTTTTATAACATGAAATCAATTAATTAGCGAATAAATTAACCAATCAATTTCTTCATCAACTCATTCACTTGCGCAGGGTTAGCTTTCCCTTTTGCAGCTTTCATCACTTGACCAACAAGACCGTTGAAAGCTTTCTCTTTACCAGATTTATACTCTTCAACCATCTTCTCATTGGCAGCAAGTACTTCCTTAATAATCGCTTCAATTGCGCCTGTATCAGTTTCCTGTTTCAAGCCTTTCTCAGCAATAATTTCGTCCGCGGATTTGCCTTCGTCCCACATAAAGCCGAAGACTTGCTTCGCGATCTTACCGTTAATTGTGTTGTCCACAATACGTGCAATCATACCACCAAGTTTTTCAGCTGATACAGGAGAGTCAGCCAAATCTAGGCCTGCTTTATTTAAAGCACCTGAGAATTCGCCCATCACCCAGTTTGCCGCAATCTTACCTTGTGCAGCGCCACCAGCAGCCTTAACAACTTCTTCGTAGAACTCTGACATTTCACGAGTCAATGTAAGCACGTGCGCATCGTACTCAGTCACGCCAAAGTCCGCCACGAAACGCGCACGACGTGCAGCAGGCAACTCAGGCATGGTTGCTTTAATTGCTTCGATTTGCTCATCCGCAATCACCACGGGCAACAAGTCTGGGTCAGGGAAGTAGCGGTAATCGTTCGCCTCTTCTTTAGAACGCATTGAGCGCGTTTCCATCTTCACAGGGTCGAACAAACGCGTTTCTTGATCGATGGTGCCATCCCAGTCCAGAATTTCCATCTGACGCTCAATTTCAACATTGATCGCTTGTTCAATGAAACGGAATGAGTTCAGGTTTTTCAATTCACAACGTGTACCAAATGGTTGACCCGGACGACGTAAAGACACGTTACAGTCACAGCGGAACGAACCTTCGGCCATGTTACCATCGGAAATACCTAACCAGCGCACTAGCGTGTGAATCGCTTTAATGTATGCAACCGCTTCTTCAACTGAACGCATATCCGGTTCAGAAACGATTTCAAGCAGCGGCGTACCGGCACGGTTTAAATCGATACCAGACATGCCTTCAAACTGGTCATGAATCGATTTGCCTGCATCTTCCTCTAAATGCGCACGCGTTACGCCAATGCGTTTAACGGTGCCATCTTCAAGCTGGATGTCGATATGACCCAAACCCACAATCGGGTTGTCCATCTGGCTGATCTGGTAGCCTTTTGGAGAGTCCGGGTAGAAATAGTTTTTACGCGCAAATACAGACGCCTGATCGATATAGGCATCGATACCTAAACCAAAGCGAATCGCAAGATCAACCACTTCTTTGTTCAATACCGGTAATACGCCCGGCATAGCCAAATCAACCAGGCTGGCTTGGGTGTTTGGATCATTACCGAATACAGTCGATGAGCCCGAGAAAATTTTGGTATTGGTGGCAAGCTGAGTGTGAATCTCGATACCAATAACGACTTCCCAACCATCAATCAGGTTGGATTTCGGTTTAGCCGATTTTTGAGCTTGAGCCATTATGCATTCTCCTCAGCAATTGCAGCGCGTTTTGTATGCCAATCTGTGGCCTGTTGATACTGATGTACCACAGATAACAATTGAGATTCTGACCAGTAATTCCCAATCAGCTGTAAGCCAACTGGCAAGTTGTTCTGGTCAAAACCGACAGGCGCGTTAATCGCAGGAAGACCTGCTAGGTTGACAGCAAGTGTATAAATATCGCCTAAGTACATTTCAACTGGCGTCAGATCCGCACCAATTTTATAGGCAGTCGTTGGCGCAGAAGGTGCTGCAATGACATCGACCGATTCAAATGCTTTGAGGAAATCTTGCTGGATCAGGCGACGTACTTTCTGTGCTTTTACATAGTAAGCATCGTAATAACCTGCAGACAGGGCATACGTACCAATCAGGATACGGCGTTGCACTTCTGCACCAAAACCTTCTGAACGTGAACGCTTGTACAGGTCCATCAGGTCCACAGGATTTTCTGCGCGATAGCCATAACGTACGCCATCAAAACGTGATAGGTTCGAAGAAGCTTCGGCAGGTGCGATCAGGTAATAAGTCGGAACATAGCTTTCAGTCATGTTGAGGTCGATCTCAACAAGCGTAGCGCCCATTTCTTCTAACTTTTTAAGTGATTCTTCGACACGTGCTTTAACATCTTCAGCTAGGCCAGCAACATTAAAATACTGTTTTGGAATACCAATGCGTAAACCTTTTACTGAGGTAGCGTTCAGGTTCGCGACATAGTTATCTACCACTTGATCCATTGAAGTTGAATCTTTGGCATCATGACCGGCCATGACATTCATCAGGTAAGCACAGTCTTCTGCAGAACGTGCCATCGGACCGCCTTGATCCAGTGATGATGCATAGGCAATCATACCGAAGCGCGATACACGACCGTAAGTCGGTTTAAGACCGGTCAGACCACAGAAAGACGCAGGTTGACGAATAGAACCACCGGTATCAGTACCGGTTGCAAATGGTGCCAAATCCGCTGCCACAGCTGCTGCAGAACCGCCTGAAGAACCACCAGGGACATGGCCCAGGTTCCAAGGGTTGGCAGTTGCGCCGTAATATGAGTTCTCAGAGGTCGAACCCATCGCGAATTCGTCCATGTTCACTTTACCCAAAGTGACCAGGCCCGCAGCTTTACCTTTCGCTACAACGGTTGCGTCGTAAGGAGAGATAAAATTGTCCAGCATTTTTGAACCGGCAGTGGTTTTAATGCCTTGGGTACAGAAAATGTCTTTGTGGGCAACTGGCACACCAGTCAGGGCAGAGGCATTGCCAGCTTTGATTGCAGCATCGGCAGCATCAGCTTCAGCCAACGCCTGTTCAGCAGTTACCGTCACATAAGCCTTGACCTGTGCATCAATTTTTGCGATGCGCTTTAAGTAGTGTTCAGTCAATTCGCGAGATGAAAACTGGGCATTTGCCAGACCTTCACTAAGTTCACGAATGGATAAGCGATGTAAATCTGTCATGAGAAATAATTCTTTACGTTTAATTTAATAAAAAGAATGAACTGGGTAGTAATTACTCAATCACGCGCGGTACGAGGTACAAGCCATCCTGAACAGCTGGTGCAACTGCTTGGTATTGCTCACGATGATTGGTTTCGGTAACCACATCATCACGTAGCGGCTGAGGGTGGTCGAAAGGGCTTTTCAGGGGTTCAATACCGTCGGTATTGATGCCTTTCAGGGTTTCCATCATGCCTAAAATTTTATTTAAACTTTGAGCATATTCAGCAGATTGCGTATCATTGAGAGATAACCTTGCAAGGTTGGCAATGGCTGAAACTGTTTCTGCACTTAAATCTGCAGAATGCTGTGCATCCGATGTAGACATAATATTACCTAATCAGTATTAAAAAAATTCAAATTATCATGCGTTATGATAAGCGATTGACTTGTCCAAATCATCACATTTAGTTAAAGTGGCCACCTTGCGTCCATATAAAGTTTAACTGAGAACGTCCCCGTGATTCTAAAACGACTAATAGGCTTGTTTTCGCCCGATCTTGCCATTGATTTAGGTACAGCAAATACACTTATTTATGCGCCAGGACGAGGCATTATATTAAATGAACCGACGGTTGTAGCCATCCGTCATAGTGGTTCACATAAAATTGTTGCGGCAGTCGGTCTTGAAGCGAAGCAAATGCTAGGTCGTACCCCAGCCAATATCTCAGCGATCCGTCCTATGAAAGACGGTGTGATTGCGGATTTTGAAGTCACTGAGACCATGCTGAATCAGTTTATTCGCAAAGTACATGAAAACCGTTTATTTACTCCGGCACCGCGTGTCGTGGTTTGCGTGCCATGTAAATCGACTCTGGTTGAGCGCCGTGCCATTCGTGAAGCCGTGTTTAATGCGGGCGCACGTGATGTACGTTTAATTGAAGAGCCAATGGCAGCAGCGATTGGTGCAGGTATGCCAGTTGAGCAGGCTTGTGGTTCGATGGTGGTCGATGTTGGCGGTGGTACCACTGAAATTGCAATCATTTCCCTACAAGGTTGTGTTTATGCAGACTCTTTACGGATTGGCGGTGATGTCTTTGATGAGCAGATCATTAACTATGTGCGTAAAGCGCATGGCTGTGTGATCGGCGAAACCACGGCTGAAGTAATCAAAAAAGAAGTGGGTATGGCGTTGCCAGATGAAGGTGCTAAACCGCTTGAAATTGAAGTTCGTGGCCGTAACCTCGCAGAAGGTGTGCCTCGCGCAATCGTGGTTAATTCTGACGAAGTCACCCAAGCGATTTCTGATCCATTACAAAACATCGTGTCTGCGGTGAAATCTGCTTTAGAACATACCCCTCCTGAGCTTTCTTCGGACATCGCTGAACGTGGTATCGTGTTAACTGGTGGTGGTGCATTACTGCGTAACCTGGACAAGCTGCTTGCCAAAGAAACTGGCCTGCCGGTGGTGGTGGCAGAAGATCCACTATCATGCGTGACACGTGGTGGCGGCAAGGTACTCGAATTTTTCGACAACCCAAATCATGACATGTTATTCGTAGGCTAAGAAAAGGATTCGGCGGGTGCAAGCACATCTGTTTTCTCGACAACCGCCATCTTTTCGCTCTTTTATCATTGCATTGGTAACATGCTTGGTGGTGCTTTTCTTTGATTGGCGCATGCCGCATGTTGTTCAACCTGCAAGGGATGTCCTGTACGCTGCTTATAATCCTATTTATGCGGTGGCCAGTTATCCGGTATTGTCGCGAGAGTGGTTGAATCAACAAACCAAGTCTGAAGCTCAGTTGCGTCGGGAAAATACCGCGATGCAGGCCGAGCTGTTACAGGCACAGGTACGCTTACAAAAAATCTCTGAACTTTCTGCTGAAAATACACGTTTGCGCGGTCTATTGGACACGCCACTGATCATTGATGGACGTATTGAAATTGCCGAAGTGATTGGTACCGATGCCGATCCATTACGGCATATTATCGTGATCAACCGGGGTTCGAATAACGAGCTGAAAGTCGGGCAAACGGTACTGGATGACAAGGGTATCATGGGACAGATTATCAATGTCTATCCGCATAGTAGCCGGGTCATGCTGTTGTCCGATAAAGAACATTCACTGTCAGTACGTCTGGAACATACCGGTATGCGTGCCATTGTTTCGGGCACAGGTGATCTGGGACGTTTAAAAATGGAATATGTACCGACCAGCGCCAATATCAAGGTCGGTGAAAAAGTCTATAGTTCGGGCTTGGGACAACATTTTCCGGCAGGTTATCTGGTAGGGCAGGTATCTAAAGTACAACGCCATAATTCTGGTGAATTTGCCCAGATTGATGTGACGCCTGCGGCTCAGCTGGCCGGTGGACATCATGTGGTGGTGTTATTTTCCGATTCATTAGCGATGGAGCAACCGCATGTCAATCGCTAAGATGAAATCCAGAAAGCATCGTGACCCTTTAATGGCCATCGTCATTTCGGTGATTGTGGCTTCTATTTTAATGGTCTATCCACTTTCCTATAATCTTTCGGGCTGGCGTCCGCTGTTTATGCTGATGATCATGCTCTTCTGGGTGTTGTGTCAGCCGACTTGGTGCGGGATCTGGTTTGCCTTTGGCACCGGTATTTTTATTGATCTGCTGCTGGATGCACCTTTGGGTCTGAATGCGCTAAGCTTTATCATTATTGCCTTTTTAGCCCGCTTTCTGACCCGTGAACGCCGTATCCTGACCTTTAATAATCTCTGGGTGATTATGGGGCTGGCGATTGTCGCATATCTGCTGATGATCTTTTTTACCCAGATTATGGCTGGCGTGCAATTTTCTTATGCACGGCACTGGATTCCGATGCTGACCAGTATTCTGGTTTGGCCTGCTATTTATTATGTGCTCAAAAAATGGCGCGTATAATTCTAGCTTCCAGCTCACCCCGGCGCCGCGAGTTGTTACAGCAACTCGGGCTGAGCTTCGATATTTACAGTCCCGAGATCGACGAATCGGTACAAGCAGGCGAGTCGGTTGCAGCCTATGTTGAACGTCTGGCACGAGCCAAAGCGGATGCTGTGGCCGAGCGTTATCCAAATGCCATTATCATTGCTGCAGATACCAGTCTGGGAGTGGATCAGGAGATTTTAGGCAAGCCTGAATCCAAACAACATGCGATTGAAATGTGGACAAAAATCTCCGGTCGGTGGCATGATGTCTATAGTGGTGTCTGTGTTCGTACAAAGCATGAAAAATACAGTATAGTGGTGCGCACACAGGTCGAATTTCAAATCCTGAGCGCTGCAGATATGGAAAGTTACTGGGCGACAGGTGAGCCCTTGGGTAAAGCAGGGGCTTATGCAATTCAAGGAATTGCTGCACGTTATATTCCAAAAATACAGGGCAGTTATTTCAATGTGGTCGGCTTGCCTTTATATGAGACAGTACAGTTATTACAGACGGTTAAGGCACTAAATTAACTGCTGAAAAGAATTCTTATAATGTTTTGAGTGTAGTTATGTCTGACGAGTTGTTGATTAACGTCACGCCGATGGAATGTCGGGTCGCGTTAATTGAAAACGGCACGGTCAATGAACTGTTTGTCGAGCGTACGGCCAAGCGTGGCCTGGTAGGGAATGTCTATAAAGGAAAAGTGGTGCGGGTCTTACCCGGCATGCAGGCTGCTTTCGTGGATATCGGACTTTCTCGTACTGCGTTTTTACATATCAATGATATGGTCTGGCCCCGCAATCAGCCAACCCCGAATGTCTTTGAGCTACTTCAACCGGGACAAGTCCTCACGGTTCAGGTGATGAAAGATATGCTCGGTACCAAAGGCGCACGCCTGTCTACCGATCTGTCGATTCCTTCGCGTTATTTGGTGCTGATGCCATATGGCAATCATATAGGTGTATCACAACGGATTGAATCTGAGGAAGAGCGCAATCGCTTGCGTTCCATCATTGAGCGGATTCAGGCAGAACATAAGCTGCCGGGTTCAGTGATTGTGCGTACTGCGGCAGAAGGGATTGAAGAAGAAGCCATCGCACAGGATATGGCTTATCTGGCCAAGCTTTGGGAATATATCCAGCGCAAGCAGAAGATTATTGCAGTACCGTCTTTGATCTTTGAAGAATTGCCTTTGCCGCAACGGGTGATTCGTGATCTGGCCAATGAAGAAACTGCTAAAATTTACGTGGATTCACGTGAAATTCATGCCAAGTTGCAGGAATTTGTCGAAGAATTTGTTCCGAACATGAAAGACCGTTTGCTGCATTATCCGGGTGAACGGCCAATTTTTGACTTGTATAATGTCGAAGAAGACCTGCAAAAGGCATTGCAAACTCGTGTCGCATTGAAGTCCGGCGGCTATCTGATGATTGACCAGACTGAAGCCATGGCCACGATTGATGTCAATACTGGTTCTTATGTTGGTGGTCGTTCGCTGGAAGATACGGTTTTTAAAACCAATATGGAAGCGACCGATGTCATCGCACGTCAGTTACGTCTGCGTAATCTGGGCGGAATTATTATCATTGATTTCATTGATATGCAGGAAGCGCAGCATCGTGAAGAAGTAATGAAACAGTTTGAGCGCATGCTGGAACGTGACCATGCCAAGACCAAGATTACTCAGGTATCGGAACTGGGCCTGGTAGAAATGACCCGGAAACGCACCCGTGAGTCGCTGGAACATTTGCTCTGTGAATCTTGTCCGACCTGTCAGGGACGTGGTTATGTCAAAACAGCCGAGTCAGTATGTTACGAAATATTCAGGGAAATTCTGCGTTATGCCCGTGCTTATGAGTCACAGAGTGGCTTTACTGTCGTCGCGCATCCGGCTGTCATTGATCGATTATTGACGGCAGAAGCGCCTGCAGTCGCTGATCTGGAACATTTCATTAATCGCGTGATTAAGTTCCAAGTGGAAAATCTGTATACGCAAGAGCAATACGATATCATTCTCAGCTGAAATTGTAACAGAATATCGTTAAACACTTGTTACATCTGAAATTTTACAACAGGGCCTTTATTTACAATACTAGATGCATGAATTAGCCAAAGCCGTTTCTCCCAGTTTCAGGCTTAGCAAAAGGAGTGTGTGATGAGTATGAGTAAAGCAGTAATCCATAAAGGCCTAAAACACGTATTAGAACCAAAGACTGTACATGCGGGATATATCGTCGATGAGCGCGGTAATGAAGTTCAGATTACCGCGAGCATGATCCGTAACGTCTGCCATCAATTATTACAACAGTGCCGTACTATTAAAAGCTGATTATATTTGTGCATTGTTTTTAACTTGTCAAAAAATGATTTGGATAGACGTTTAAATAGAGAAGTCATCCAAAATTTCTAAAATAATTTAAAAAGATTCCAAAAAATAAAGAAAAGGGACCAGATCGGTCCCTTTATTCTGTGCTCAAAGACTGGCAAAAATGATCAGCATCTTTGGCAGTCCATCTATCTTATTTATTCATCCGCGGCTAGCTTACCGCTCGTAACTTTGGGACAGGTTCGCCATCTACAATAAGTTCAAAACGTTGAATTTCTTCTTCCAGATGTGTCAGCAAGTTCTGCATTTTCGGCAGGGCATTACGACATGCGGTCAAGCCGACTTCCAGTTTGTCTAGATAGCTGGTCATAGTGATATTCAAGGCCTGACCATCCAGTACGATGGAAGCCGGATAAAGTGCTTCAAGACGTGCACCATTCCAATACAATGGTTCTTGTGGCCCAGGTACATTGGAAATAATGACGTTAAACGCCTGACGTGTCGGCATTAAACCGGAGGCAATATTCAGACCTGCTGCACCGTAGACAAAGGCACTATAGTTCAAAATCTGGTTGGCATTCATACGTTTGAAGCGTTCTTTGGCACTCAGCACACTGCGACGTACGATCTTGAGACGTTCCAGCGGATCTTCTTTATGCGTACCCAGATTGGCCAGAATCATGGTAATACGGTTGGATATATCTGAATCGTCACTGCGAACAGAAGCTGGAACCATAGCAATTAACGGTTTTTTCGGTAAGGCATTTTGCGATAATAAATATTCACGTAATGCACCTGAACAAATGGCCAGGACGATATCATTAATGGTCACGCCCAATGCCTTAGAAATATGACGTAAACGTGAAAATTCGAAAGACTGGGCTGCAAAGCGACGTGAAGCACTGACGCGTTGATTCAGAATACTGCTTGGCGCCTGAAAGCTGGATACATAATCCGGATTGCGTCCCATATCTTTCATGACGGTTTGCGACAGTTCATAAGCAACTCGTGGCGCACATTCCAGTTGCCCCTTAATGGTCTGCAGGACATTTTTAAACCTGTTCACTTTAGGTGCTTTCAGGCGTTTGGCACGTGGGCCTTCCACACACCATGGCGGTACAATACTCTTGGCATTTGGATCATGTGAAAGCGACTTTTCTACCAGACGCATGCCAGCGATTCCATCCACCATAGCATGGTGAATTTTGAAATACATGGCAAAACGGTTTCCTTCAATGCCTTCAATAATATGACAGGTCCATAAAGGTTTGGCACGATCAATCAGGGCACTATGTTCTTGAGAAATATAGGTTAGCAATTCACGGATACGGCCCGGTTTTGGCAGGGCAATATGACGAAAATGATGATCTAAATCAAATTCTTGGTCTTCATCCCAAAACAGGCCGTTTAAATAATTGTTAAAAGGTGGAATTGGAGAGCATTTTGAATTTTGGATATCCGTGACTAGATCCTGAATAAAGGAAGCTGGCGCATTGTCGGGAATTTGGAATAAAAATAGTCCACCTACATGCATAGGCTGCTGCCGTTTCTCTAAAGTTAAGAAAATAAAATCAATTGGATGTAATGGACGCATAGCGTGGATTGCCTCACTGCATTCTCTATGGCTTTTTTGCTAAAAGGCCTTGTTAGAATTATTACTTTAGTTTTTAAAGTATATCTTTTTTAGCATATAAATGAACTGCTTTATCTTGCCTTAACTGTGAAAAAGTGGCTATTGACAAGAACAAAATATCTTCCTAAGTTTATGAAATGTGAAAATTTTAGTTTTAAAATAGATTTGTAAAAATAGTATTTACTAGGCGAAGTGGAGTGTAACTTAATAATTATGTGTTATTAAAAGAATAGCATTATGTTCAATTTCACATTTTATACAAATAAATCAATGAGCTAAAATTTTATAAATTCTTTAATTAAAATAATATTATCCCGATAAAAGGTAATTTATATCTTGTCACTAAATGTAAAATTATCAATTAAAAAGACTATCTTTATTAAAAAATAGTCTTTCAATCAATAGCAACGATAAAACTTAATTTTATTTTTTTAGATTGCCAGCATGTAAGCCACATTCTTTATGGGTAGCTTCTTCCCACCACCAGCGGCCTTCGCGTTCATGCTGATTTGGCAGCACAGGGCGAGTACAAGGTTCACAGCCGATAGAAACAAAACCTTTTTCATGCAGGGCATTATAAGGGACTTCCATCATACGGATATAACTCCAGACATCTGCACTGGACCAGTTGGCTAGAGGATTGTACTTGATCAACTGTTTTCCCGGACCGGAGAAACCTGGATCTGCTTGAACCACAGGAATTTCATTGCGTGTACCCGGACTTTGGTCTTTGCGCTGACCAGTAATCCAGCCATCCAGCGTCGCCAGTTTTTTACGTAGCGGTTGAACCTTGCGTATACCGCAACATTCCTGATGACCATCTTCAAAGAAACTGAATAAACCTTTGGTGGTCACTAAATTTTGTACTGCATCCGTTTCAGGGAAGCAGATTTCAATCTCGATGTTGTAATGCTTACGCACCCGTTCAATAAACTGATAGGTTTCTGCATGTAGACGGCCAGTATCCAGACTGAATACCCGGAACGGTTTACCGAGATGCGATGCCATATCAATCAATACAACATCTTCAGCACCAGAAAATGAAATCGCAATTTCACCTTGCTGGCTCAGTGCAAGTGCCAAAATTTTATTGGGCGATTTATCTGCATATTCAGATGCAAGCGCATCGATACGATCAATAGTAGGAATGATGGTCATGAGAGTCCTGGCGATATAGGCTTGGAAAGGACATAGCCTATATTAATTAATTTCACATCTATTTTAATAGAATTGATTTAGTTGACTTATCACTAAAAAATAAATACTTATGAAAAAAATAGATTTAAAAAAGTACAGTACAAAATCTGTTGCTTCAGCTATGATAGTGCAAAATTTTTTCAATACAACTCAGAGGGAATGTTCATGGAAGTCGTATGTCTAGATTTAGAAGGCGTGTTGGTTCCAGAAATCTGGATTAACTTTGCCAAAAAAACCGGTATTAAAGAGCTTGAAGCGACGACTCGTGACATTCCTGACTATGATGTACTGATGACCCAACGTCTGAATATTTTAAAACAGCATGATTTAGGCTTGAACGATATTCAGGAAGTGATTGCAGAAATGGGTCCATTCCCAGGAGCAAAAGAATTTGTGAAATGGGTGAGTACGCATTTTCAATTGATTATTCTTTCAGATACTTTCTATGAATTTGCACATCCACTCATGAAGCAACTGGATTGGCCGACGATTTTCTGTCATAAACTGGAAACAGATGAAGCAGGTATGATCTCGGCTTATAAACTTCGTCAGCCAGATCAGAAACGTCAAGCTGTTAAAGCACTGCATGGTTTGAACTTCCGTGTGATTGCGGCAGGGGATTCTTATAACGATACCACCATGCTGGGCGAAGCAGATGCAGGTTTCCTGTTTGATGCACCTGAGAATGTCATTGCAGAATTCCCGCAATTCCCGCCAATTAATGGTTATGACGCGTTAAAAGAAGCCATTCGTAATGCTTCAGTGCGTGATATTCCAGCTTAAAGAATCAAAGTAAATAAAAAAGGCGCTATAAGCGCCTTTTTTATTTAATCTATGAATTAATTAGAAGCGATAACCGATTTTCATACCATAGGCAATTGCAGTGTTGTCTTCAAAACTTCCAACTACGGTGCCTCCAGTCTGCGCCTGAGCATCGCCTAGCCAAAGGTATCTTACACCCGCAGCAATAAAGTAGTTTTCTGCCGGGCTGTATTGACCGCCTAAGCCAACACTCCAGTAACCTTCAATTGGACCTAAAGTCGTTACTGGGTTACCTGCGCCAGAATCATAGCCTATAGACGTTGTGCCTGCCCATTTATTATTGAATTTGTGTGAAAGTCCAATATTCGCCGACCATTGGTCATCAGAGTAGTCAATCAGATTTTGAGCTTTTCCTCTGGCTGCGGTTGCCGCTGCCAATGCTGCCGGTTTGACTGCAAATTGGTCCCAATGTACCCAGCGAATATTGGCGAATGCTAAAGTATCTTTTGCAACGCCCGATTGTAGATCAATATTTACAGACTGCGGTGTAACAACTTCTGTTTGAGTTTTTGGACGAAGAATTGTGCCAAATCCAAATGATTCGGTAGTATCTAGTTCATGCTTAATTTCAGAACGGTATGTCACAGCTGCTTTTAATGCAATCTCTGGGATTGAGTACGCTGCACCAGCAAGCCAGCCGTAGGCTTCTGTTTCCTTAAACTTAATGTCATAACTACCTAGAACTGCAGCACCACCATAAGCTGTGCCGCGTAAAGAAACTTTGCCTTCAACAGTTTGGTAAACTGGGCCTGCGTAGAAGTTCCAGTTTTCATTTGGCTGATATCCAATGAGCGCAGTGATGTTGTTTGTCTTTACTTCAACAGAAGTGCCTTCCAATGTATTTGTTACTGTATTCTGTTGAGCAAAAGCATTAGATTCAGGTGCATATTGCGAGTCTGCACCAAATGGTTGATCATAAAGTAAGCCCAAAGAAATTTGATCTGTTGCTTGCACTTTTACAGCAGCAGTAGGGAAATAATAGTCTTCGCCCATATCGCTGACAGATTTATTACTTCCTCTAGGAGGAAGGTCTTTACCTTCAATTGTTGGATCAATTACTGTAAAACCAGCTTCAGCATAGTTGCCCGATTGAAAAAAAGCAGACATTGATTGCCCAGATCGATCTAGACCGCCAGCTATGACAGAAGTTGTTGGGATTAAGCTGAGCAAAATAGCCGAGCGAAGAGCTGTAAGCTTCATAGGGAACATTCCTTGTTGTAGCTTTATGTAAGTGATTGGCACGAAAAGTAACATAAATACAAAAAGAGTAAATGCTCAACTACGGTTGTAAAATGAACTGAAAAGTTAAAAATTGTACTTGTGTAGAGTAAAAACACTAAAAAAAATATTAATTTTATGATTTATATGGATTTATTTTTAGATGCTGAGTGGCTGATTGAATATTATGCAAAATGTTTAAGTGTTTGTTTATTGCTCAAATGAATCACAAGTGTATAAAAAAGAGCGTAGGTGTCATTGTTGAAAATGAAAAAACCATCTTTGCAGATGGTTTTTTCAGTATTAGTAATTAGAACTTGTAACCGATTTTTAAGCCATAAGCTAAAGCATCATTGTCATTAAATTCTGCAACATAAGTATCTGATCCAAAGTTAGATGCGGCTTGCGCTTTTGCATCGCCTAACCAGAAGTATTTAACACCACCAGCGATAAAGGTTGCAGGTGTTGGACTATATTGAAGTCCTAAGCCAACATTCCAGTAACCTTCAGTTGGGCCAAGAGTTGATATAGGATTACCTGCACCAGAATCCCAACCTACTGAGACATTACCTGCCCATAGATCATTAAATTTACGGCCTACACCTACGTTTGCTGACCATTGGTCATCAGTATAACCAACAATATCAAAGCCATTTGGGTTGTCTGGAGTCTGGCCTAGCGCACCTAGAGTATCTGCAACAGTTCCGAATTGTTTTAGGTCAAGAGAAAAGTCTTTCCAATTCACCCAACGTACATTTGCAAAGGCAACTGTATTTGCCATGATCCCTGTTTGGAAATCAAGGTTAACAGATTGGGGAGTTGTAATATTTGCATCTGTTGCTACATCGTAAACAGGGCTACTGCCAACAAATGCTAATACGTTACTTTGACCATATTCGCGAGCAGATGCTTTGTGGTCAATTTCAGAGCGATAAGTGATAGATGTTTTTAAAGCAATTTCAGGAATTTGATAAGCAAAGCCAGCTAACCAGCCAACTGCACCATCTTCATCTAAATCAGCATTATATAAGCCAAGGCCGTTAGCTGAACCATATGCCGCACCACGTAATTGAACATTACCTTTAATTGTTTGATAAACAGGACCAGCATAAATGTTGAAATTTTCATTTGGCTGGAAACCAAAAATCATAGACAAACTTTGAGTGTCAACTTCTACTTCAGTTGCTTCACCGTTTAAGTGGAACAAACCTGTATTGAGACCAACAAGTGGGTCACTTGTTGAGTATGCAGCATCAGCACCAAATGGTTGGTCATAGATCAAACCAAATGAGAAGTGGTCTGTTACTTGTAATTTAAGAGCAGCTGAGGGGAAGTAGTAATCATCTCCCATGTCAGAAAGATTGCCGCCACCAGCAGTTGAAATAGCCTTCCCAGATACATCTGGATCTAATACAGAAATACCTGCTTCAAAATAGTTACCAGGTTGCAAGAATGCAGAGATTGACTGACCTGAACGATCTAGAGCAGCGGCAAATGCCCCGGTCATTGGTACAGTTGCTAAAATCATTGCTGTCGTTAATGTCTTTAATTTCATTCTACGTCTTTCCTTGAGGTGCAAATGCAAATGTTTGTTGCTCATTTTGTGTTTATGTTTTTTGGCTTTTGGAGAAGTCGGTTAACCGAAATCATTTGTTACTCCGTGTCACAAAAATAGCACAATTAAAATAAGAGTAAATGCTCTAGATATAACTAATCAGTTCAAAAAGTAATCATAATAGAGTTTTTACACCAAAAAATAGCCTCATTTTGAAATAAGTATTTGAAAGTAAAGGAAATAAAATAATGAAGAAAAAATGATTTTTTGTATAAAAAATATTCTAAAAATATGAAGATTAACGCTAATTTTTTGAAGTATAGATCACATTTTGAAAGGATGGTGCGCCCTGCGGGACTCGAACCCACGTCGGTCGCTTAGGAGGCAACTGCTCTATCCAGTTAAGCTAAGGGCGCGAAAAGAAGGCTATTGTACTGTAAAAAATACAAAAAAAAGTTATTGCCGAAGCAATAACTTTTAAGGACTCATAGCTACAGGAGTTGTCTAGGTATTTTTAGGCTTAAGTAACTTAAACAGACCGAACATGACCACAATCCAAAGCGGGATCATCAAAATAGATTCCTGGAATCCTTGCGTCCACATGATGTAAAGAATCGTAAGAATAAAACCAAGAACCAGAATATTGCCCGCCGGAGACCACAGCGCAGGGAAGGAAGTCTTTTGTCCTAGCTTTTTCATGCTCTGAATGAACTTGAGATGGGTCAGGGTAATCATGGCCCAGTTCAATACCAATGCACCGACTACGATGTAAATCAGATGACTTAGGGCATCTTCAGGCACGAAGTAGTTGAGTAGCACACAGCCAAAAATCAGCACGGCAGAGAACAATACAGCAGGAATTGGCGTACCTTGCTTATTCACTTTCATGAAGACTTTAGGTGCATTTCCTTGTTGAGCCAGACCGTAGAGCATCCGGCTGTTGGCATACATACCACTGTTATACACAGACAGTGCTGCTGTCAGGATAATAAAGTTCAGTAAGTGTGCTGCCCAGTCAATGCCAAGCTGGCTGAAAATCATCACGAAAGGACTTTTGTCCAGACCACCAAGCTCAAGCTGATTCCAAGGCACGAGTGATAACAGAATGGTCAAGGCGCCGACATAGAAAATCAGAATACGGAAAACCACCTGATTAATGGCTTTCGGAATGGTTTTTTCCGGATTTTCAGCTTCTGCCGCTGCCATACCGATCAGTTCAATACCACCGAAGGCAAACATCAGGAAGGCCAGCATGTAGAACAGACCTTCAAAACCATTCGGAAAGAAACCGCCCGCGGTCCAAAGATTGCTAAAAGATGCGCCTGAAGAAGCATCAGCAGTCAGGATCAGATACAAGCCAAAGACAATCATCGAGATGACCGCAGTCACTTTAATGATAGAAAGCCAGAATTCTGATTCACCGTAGAATTTCACATTGCCGAGGTTGACCAGTGTAATCACGATAAAGAAAAACAATACCGATGCCCAGGCTGGAATATGAGGCCACCAGTAGTTGATATATTTCGCAACCGCAGTAAGTTCGGTCATGGCCACCAGGATATACAGAATCCAGTAGTTCCAACCCGCAAGGAAACCGGGAAATTTTCCCCAGTATTTATAAGCAAAATGGCTGAATGAACCTGCGACAGGTTCATGAACAATCATCTCACCCAATTGACGCATGATTAAAAATGCAATCAGGCCCCCAATGGCATAGCCTAAAATAATAGAAGGACCCGCAGATTGGATCACCTGTGCGGAACCTAAGAATAAGCCTGTGCCAATTGCACCGCCCATGGCGATCAACTGAATATGACGGTTCTTTAAGCCACGCTGAAGTTGTGAAGACTCGTTATTCAAAGTGTTCAGCCCGACAATGGAAAATGATAAGTGGCTGATTGTAATTGATCAGACTAAAGAAGCCTAGTCCATCCTAAGAATGAAATATTGTTGAAGGAATGATAAAAAATATTCATATAAATAACTGAAATAAAATATAAATGAATCAATATATTAATTTTATTGAAACTGTTACTGACGAGTTCTCTATTTTCTTGGATAAAATACAAATGCCGTTTTTTTATACTAAGGTCTGGCAGCCAAGCAGTTCTGCTTTCAACATACTATACTTTGAATATAAATATTGAATAACCTGTACGAAAACAAAGACAAGTCAAAGGATGAAATAATTCATGAGTTTTGCCGCCCAAATCAAGATTCCTGCAACCTATATGCGTGGAGGCACCAGTAAAGGTGTTTTCTTTAAGCTGGATGACCTGCCTGTAGAAGCACAACAGCCTGGCCGGATTCGTGACCAGCTTTTGCTACGCGTGATTGGTAGCCCAGATCCATATGGGAAACAGATCGACGGTATGGGTGGTGCCAGTTCCAGTACTAGTAAAACGGTCATTCTGTCAAAAAGCCTGCACGCTGATCATGATGTCGATTATTTATTTGGTCAGGTGTCAATTGACCGTCCTTTTGTAGACTGGAGCGGTAACTGCGGCAATCTGACCGCGGCAGTGGGAGCATTTGCCATTTCCAATGGTCTGGTCGATGCCGAACGTATTCCTGAAAATGGGTTATGCACGGTACGGATCTGGCAGGCCAATATCCAGAAAGCCATTATCGCGCATGTGCCGATGCAAAATGGACAGGTGCAGGAGCTGGGTGATTTCGTACTGGATGGCGTGACCTTTCCTGCGGCCGAAGTACAAATCGAGTTTCTGGATCCAGCTGATGACGATGCTGAAGGCGGTTCAATGTTTCCAACAGGTAATCTGGTCGATACTTTGGAAGTTCCCAATATTGGCAGTTTCGAAGTGACCATGATTAATGCCGGCATTCCGACGGTATTTTTGAATGCTGGAGATCTCGGTTATAAGGGTACCGAGCTTCAGGATCATATCAATAATGACGTGGCAGCCCTGACAAAATTTGAGACAATTCGTGCCTATGCGGCGAAGCAGATGGGACTGATTCAGAATATTGCAGAAGCCGTAACCCGACAACATACTCCAAAAATTGCCTTTGTTGCACCACCGAGTAGCTATACCTCTTCAAGTGGCAAAACTGTCACTGAATCAGACACCGATATTCTGGTTCGTGCCTTGTCTATGGGTAAACTCCATCATGCCATGATGGGTACGGCTGCGGTGGCGATTGGTACAGCTGCAGCAATTCCCGGAACACTGGTGAACCGGGTCGCAGGCGGAGTAGAGCGTGAAGCGGTGCGTTTCGGTCATCCTTCCGGGACGTTGAGAGTCGGTGCACAAGCAAGTTTTGAAAATGGTGAGTGGAAAGTGAAAAAGGCCATCATGAGCCGGAGTGCCCGCGTCTTGATGGAAGGCTGGGTGCGCGTACCAGAAGATGTTCTCGTTTAAATGCTGTGCATACATTTAACCTGAATAAAACCACCGGTTCTGCGGTGGTTTTTTTATGGTTTAAAATCTCTGACTTGCTTGTTTGATGTTGAATAGCAAATTTCAGCAGAACAATTCAATTTATGGCTGAAAATTCAAGGCATTTCTAGGTACAATGCCTGATCAGCGTACAGGCATTTATTCGCTTGTCATTTTATTCTTCTGGACTACGTATTCGAGGCGAATGTGTCATCTATCACTGACGTATCAACCCATGCACTCACTCAAGCACAACACCGCATTCAACAGGATTTATTGACCGCTCTGGAAGCCTTTGCTATTCCGGAACCTTTAAGGTCGGCAGTCCATCATGCTGTGATGCTTGGCGGTAAACGAGTACGTCCAGCACTATGCTATGCCACCGCCGCATTAAAACCCAACCAGAATAGCGCTGCAGTGCGCCGTGCAGCGGTTGCGATCGAGTTTATTCACTGCTATTCACTAGCCCATGATGATCTGCCGTGTATGGACAATGATTTGCTACGTCGTGGCCAGCCGACCTGTCATGTGGCTTATGGAGAAGATACAGCACTTTTGGCAGGTGATATCCTGCAGTCTATGGCTTTTGAAATTTTGGGTAGCCGTCTGTTCGATCAGGGGCCAGCGGTAGAAGCTTCCATTGTACTGAAGCAGATGCAGATTCTGGCAACCGCTTCTTCGAAAATGGTGAATGGTCAGGTTTTAGATTTGCAGTCTGAAGGCAAGAAAATCGATCAGCAAGCACTGGAAAATATTCATCGCAATAAAACCGGTGCTTTGATTAGTGCCGCGATCATGATGGCGGCGGTGACTATTTTTGAGGGTACCGATCTGGCCATTCCTAAATTACGTGAGTTTGGACAGGCGATTGGTCTGGCCTTTCAGGTACAGGATGATATTTTGGATATTATTTCCGATACCGAAGTGTTGGGGAAAACAGCCGGCAAGGATGAACAGGTAGAAAAATCGACCTATCCGGCATTGATGGGTTTGGAGCAGGCCAAAGCCTATGCCCAGCAATTACATGATCAGGCGATCAATGCCTTGAACCATTTTGAAGGGGCGGAAGAGTTGAGGCAAATTACCCAGTTCCTGCTCACGCGCAAAAGCTGATTGGAGCATTATTTTCCTTAAAAGGTTTAAAGTAATTCCATAAAAAAGAGGACTTGAAGTCCTCTTTTTAGTTGATACAGAATTATTTGCTTTCGTTATACAGGCGTTCAGCTTCTTCAAAACGGTTAGTAATTTCTGCTGTTGGTGCTTTACCCATCAGGCTCACCACCACAATCGCCAGCATTGAACACATAAAACCAGGAACGATTTCATACAGGCCAGTGTCAGCAAACAGGTTCTTCCAGAAAATAACCACGACTGCACCCACGATCATACCGGCCAAAGCACCATTCAAAGTCATGCGTTTCCAGAACAATGACAGGATAATCAGCGGGCCAAAAGCGGCACCAAAACCTGCCCAGGCATAAGCCACCAGACCCAGAACTTTAGATTCAGGATTACCCGCCATCCAGATCGCCAGCAAGGCAATCAGCAGTACCATCAAACGGCCAACCCAGACCAGTTCTTTTTGCGAGGCATTTTTACGCAGGAAAGATTTATAGAAGTCTTCTGTCAAGGTGCTTGAACAGACCAATAACTGACAGCTTAAAGTACTCATTACTGCCGCCAGAATCGCCGCCAGAACTACACCTGCAATCCATGGGTTAAACAGGATTTTGGTCAGTTCCATAAATACCGTTTCAGGATTGGCATTCACCACGCTTGCCGGTTCTGGATGCTGCTCGAAATAAGCAATACCGAAGAAGCCGGCTGCGACTGCACCGCCCAGACACAGAATCATCCAGGTCATGCCAATACGACGTGCATTTGGAATGGATTTGACTGAATCTGCAGCCATGAAGCGCACTAGAATATGCGGCTGGCCAAAGTAACCCAGACCCCAAGCCAAGAGCGAGATAATCGCAACAAGACTGAGATCACCCAGAATATTCATTGCTTGAGGACGAGCAGCCTCCAGTGCCAAAGTCACCTGGGACATATCCGAGAACGCCATTAACGTTACGATTGGTGTCAGCAACAGGGCAAAGATCATCAGCCCCGCCTGAATGGTATCGGTCCAGCTCACAGCCAGGAAGCCACCAATAAACACATAGCTGATGGTGGCAATGGCACTGATCCAGAGCGCGGTGCTATAAGACATGTCAAACATGCTTTCGAACAGACGCGCGCCTGCAACCATGCCGGAAGCACAGTAAATCGCAAAGAAAATCAGAATCACGAAAGCCGAAACAATACGCAGGATTTTCTTCTGGTCGTTAAAACGATTCGAGAAATAATCCGGCAGGGTCAGGGCATTGTGCTGAACTTCGGTATGCACCCTCAGACGGCCAGCAACCAGCAGCCAGTTGAGCCAGGCACCAATAATCAGACCGATGGCAATCCACATCTCAGACAGGCCGGAAAGATAAATCGCACCGGGCAGGCCCATGAGGAGCCAGCCACTCATGTCGGAAGCCCCTGCAGAAAGTGCAGTGACAAAACTCCCTAAACGTCGGCCCCCTAAGATGTAATCGGAAAAGTTGCTTGTCGCGCGATAAGCCATCAGGCCGATCACCACCATTGCGACAATATAGAAAAGAAAAGTAATTAAGGTTGGATTTAGGGAGCTCATACGGTATCCATTTTTAAGTTGGACAGTAGATCGAAACAAGGAATAAGACAGCTGCGAAAAGCTTTAATCCGAAAGCCAGGCAACATCAAATCTAGTAGATTTCAAAAATAAACGCGAAATTTAACCATAAATTCACAATCTTTGCTGAGATTTTCTTGCGCGAATAAAAATAGGCAACCCTCGGGCTGCCTATGTATAAAGTCAAAATATAAATTAGTTAGGGCGACCCATGACACCACGGATCGTATTTAACACATCGGCTGGAAGTACTACCGTCTTGGCATTTGGCGATTTGGCCATATCTTGCATGGCTTTAATATACTGTTCACCAAGTAAATAGGCGACCGGAATTTCATTATCACCAATGGCGGAAGTCACCATGTCAATTGCACGTTGTGAAGATTCAGCCAGTACCACTTGCGCTTCAGCATCACGGCGTGAGGCTTCCAGACGGCCATCCGCTTCTAGAATTGCGGCTTGTTTTTCACCGTCCGCTTTGGTGACGGTCGCACGACGCTGACGTTCAGCTGCTGCCTGTTCTTCCATTGCAGTCTGCATGGTGATTGAAGGCTTAATATCCTGAATTTCTACAGTTTTTAAGGTAATACCCCAGTCCGAGATATCATCGGAAATACTAGATTTTAAGCGTGCCTTAATATGATCACGCGAAGATAAAGCATCATCCAGATCCATTTCCCCGACAATCGAACGCAGTGAGGTTTGCACTAGGTTCTGAATCGCCCAGGAATAGTTTTCAATCCCGTACACGGCTTTTTCTGGTGTGGTCAGATTAATATAAGCCACGGCATTCATCAGCAGGACCGCATTATCACGGGTAATCACTTCCTGTGAAGGAATATCCAGAACGATATCTTTGGTTGTGACTTTATAAGCGACTTCATCGACATAAGGAATGACAAAATTTAGACCCGGATTTAGTGTGGTGTGGTATTTACCGAGACGCTGTACAATCCATTTGTAGCCTTGCGGCACAATCCGCACACCTTTAAAAATGGTAATCGCAACAAAGGCCAGAAACGCGATAACAATGATAGAACCACCAGACATAGCTTATTCACCTTATTGATTTTGATAATTTGTGCTGTGAGGTTGTACGACCAGGTCATTACCCAGAATATCCACGACGCGAACGCGGTCTCCGACCTGAACTGGGTCCAGAGTTCGGCATTCCCATTCATCCGAACCTAAAACTGGCATCGGAAAGCGCACCCGGATTTGCCCATGATCCAGATTAGTCTGAATCACCATGCCCACCTGACCAATGGTCGCTTCACGCGATAGACCGGCTTTGGTCTTGTCAATGGAAAGTGGCTTGATAAACTTAAACCAGAGCAGCGTACACAGAACAGAAAGTACGATCCAGGTCAGGAGCTGGGTCGTCAGTCCCATCATCGGGAACATCCAGTACAGGACGCCAACCATGATGGCACCGATCCCGAACCAAAGGGCAGCAAATGCGGGCAGCAGTAATTCCGACAGAATCAGAAGAATGCCTAATACAAACCAGTGCCAAGGTTCAAGAACTAATTCCATATCGTGACCTATATCGCTAAGTATTTAATTAATCATCATCTTTATATGATTGATCTTCAATGTAGCAGATGCGGCAGCAGATGAATATAAAAAATCATGCATCAAAATTTTGCCGGACGTGGCGGTTTAAATGCCGCTGGCGACTGCTTAAAGTTGTTAATGGCTTTTTCAATAGTACGGATTTTCAGTTGAGCAGCCTTTTCACCTTCCAGAATGGTGGCATTGCTGGCTTTCAGGTCTAAAGTACCGATATGGCCGACTTTGGGCTGAATCACCACAGTGGCCTGGCTCAACTCTTCATTAATGCTTTGCTGTCCCATAATATTTAGGGTCTGATCCAGTACGCCCCACATATTCAAGGCTTTATTACCATCCGGACGGGCAGAAATATCCACGGCAATCACAATATCTGCTCCCATATCTTTGGCGGTCTTGACCGGAATCGGACTGACCAGACCACCATCGACATATTTGGTGCCGCCAATCACGGCAGGCACAAACACATTCGGAATACTGCAGGACGCTCGGACTGCCTGTCCGGCATTGCCTTTAATAAAATCTGCCTTGCGGCCATTGTCCAGGCGAGTGGCGACTGCCGCAAAACGAATCGGGAACTGTTCAATCGGTTTGTTCGTCACATTCTTATTGACGAAATCCTGCAATTTTTGCCCAGCAATAATCCCTTGCCGGTTCAAGGTTAAATCGCGGATATCCGATTCTTTAAAATTCAGGGCAATCTGCTGTAACTGATAAGGCGATTTACCACTGGCATATAAGCTACCGACAAAACTGCCAGCACTGGTTCCGGTGACAATCTTCGGTTTGATGCCGTGTGATTCGAGCACTTTAATGACGCCAATATGGGCAAAACCTTTGGCACCGCCACCACCGAGGGCAATGGCGACGACAGGTTCACGGGCTTTTATTGGTGTGGCAGGCGTAGGTGTTTTAGTGGCTTTGTCACAGGCTGCAATACTGAAACCAAGGCAGACAATTAAGGCATAACGGGCTAATTTCATTATAAAAACTGGTGATTAAATCAACAAAATTCAGGCTATCACATCAAAAAAAGCCGTATTTGCCTAGTCTTTTTTCAAAAGCTTTTGTAACGGCTTGGCCACCCAGTCCGGATTTTTGGCCGAGAATTTACCTTCGTAATGCTGATAAATCTGTTCCAGGTCGTATTCATAATCACCGGTCAGATGGTACACGCCCAGGATATGAATGGTCTTGATATCATAATCAAAAGAAAACATCACAATCGGCAAATGGGCTACCTTGGCAATATGATAAAAACCGCTGCGAATTTTTTCTGGTGCCTTACGTGAACCTTCCGGTGCCATACCGACCCAGATCTGTTCTGATTTTTCAATAATCTCGACAATCTGTCGGGTATGACCTTGTGGACTATCTCGGACGACAGGAACGACGCCAATCCATTCCAGTACCGGTTTTAGCGGTGTACGAAACAGGCTGTCTTTACCAAAAATCGTAATCTGAATACCGAGACCAAGCAAGGCATTAAAACCCAGCCATGCATCAATATTGGAGGTGTGCGGAGAAATAATCGCGACTGCTTTAGGTAAGTCTGGAAATTCACCTTCCAGACGCCAGCCTTGGCTCAAAAAAAGCTGCCTGAAAAAAGTCCGGCTCAGCTTGCTGCCGCGGGATGGCACATGCGGCGGGAGTTGGGGGAAACGTGTCTGGGCCATTGCTTATGTCTCGTCCTGAAACTAATTTTTCTTTATTTTTTATTATATTAGACTGTTGTAAAATCCGGATCATTGGCAAAATGTATAGCATCTCAAATGCTGGTGATGCATTTTCACCTTAAGGACTTAGCCTAAATATGCGGAATACCTATATTTTACTGTTTTCGCTGTATTGGGCACAGGGGCTTCCGGTCGGGTTTATGACGCATGCCTTGCCAGTCATTCTGCGAGCTGAAGGGGTATCGCTGGCGCATATCGGGGGCTTTGGTCTGTTAATGCTGCCTTGGTCGATTAAAATATTCTGGGCACCTTTAGTTGATCGGCATGGATCGAGCGCCAAAGGTCATTACCGTAGCTGGATTATTCCCTTGCAATGGCTGTCAGTTGCTGTATTGATTGGGCTCTCATTTCTACCGATTCAGGCCTTGAATCAGCCGCTGTATTTACTGCTGTTTTTTATCACGCTTTTGTTGATGAATGGTATTGGTGCGACGCAGGATATTGCGACCGATGCACTGGCAGTCAATATTCTGAAAAATGAACAGCAACATTGGGGTAATACCTTTCAGGTGATTGGTTCTCGTCTGGGATTCATTGTCGGAGGTGGGGCCATATTATGGTTGCTCGATCTGCTGCAATGGCAAGCTACCTTTCTATTATTGGCAGCTCTGGTCTTTATTAATACTTTACCCATTTTATTTTTTAGAGAATCTCAGCATTCAAAAATTATCACGCCAGCTGATAAAGGACCTGCACTCAGCAATATAAAAACCTATTTTCAATACTTCTGGTCGGATTCAACCTTGGCTGCTTGGTTAATGGTTTTATTGACCTTTAAAATCGCCGATGGTTTATCCGGGCCTTTATTAAAACCTTTAATGGTAGATCTCGGACTGAGCTTTAGCCAGATTGGCCTTTATGTCACCATGCTGGGAGCATTGGCTGCCTTGATTGGGGCAGGACTGGCTGGTTGGTGCCTGAAATACTGGTCGCGCAGCTCGAGTTTGATCGTTTTCTCAATTCTAAAAATATTAAGCTTAATAGCTTATGCCTGGCTGGCTGGCCAGTATGAAGCTCAAAACAAAGTAGAAAATTGGATCATTTATCTGATCAATGCGGCCGAAGACATGGTCTCAGCCATGCTTTTGGTGGTCATGTTGACCTTGGTCATGCAATACAGTCGCAAGCATCTGGCTGGTACTGATTTCACCTTTCAGGTGGCACTGATGGCTACGGTGAGTGGGGGACTTTATAGTCTGAGTGGTATTTTGGGAGATGCTTTAGGCTATCAAAATTATCTGAATCTGATTGTGATCGTGGCAATTATCTGTTTAATTCCAATTTTCCGATGGATGAAAGTTGCAGAAAAATTATAAAATTTCTAAATAATCAACTGTTTGGTTAAATGTTAGCCTAAAGTACTAAATAGAATATATAAATATTAATTTAATAATTTTGTAATATAAGCGCCGTGTGTATTATTTGTTACAAAATAAATTAAGGATTTTTTTGATGAAAACTAAGTTAGCAACAGCAATTGCATTCAGCCTTTTGGCGGGGACAACTTTTGCAGCACCAACTTTTTATGGTGAGATTGATGCCACAGTTGATTATTTACCTGAAGACAATGCTTCACCTGTGTCTGATCGCGATGTTATTGAACTGAATACTAATAATTCATTCTTGGGTTTAAAAGGTGAGGAGAAACTTACTGACCGTTTAAGTGGGCTTTATCAAGCTGAATTTACCTTCTATGTAGACAATGGTGGAAGTACAGATACATTTGTACCGCGTAATCTTTTAGTCGGTCTTAAAGATGAAAAGTTAGGTACAGTAAAACTAGGTAAAATCGATACGCCTGTAAAACAGCTTTCTTCAGTAGTTGATACTTTCAATAACTATGTTGCAAATAAAGCGGATATGGCAGGTATCTTTACCGGTGAAAACCGTATCGATAATGTTGTCGTCTATGAAGCTCCTGGCTTTGCAGTCGGTGAAGGTAAACTAAAAGCAACTGCACTATTAGCTACAGGTGAAGCCGGTGGTATTAGCTCTTCTAAAGGCGGTGCTAAAGTTGCAGGCCGTGGCTTAGGTGATGCATGGTCAGCATCTTTAGTATATGACAGCAAAGCAGTTGTTTTAGGTCTTGGTTATGATAAAGCGATTCCATCCAACTTTGCTGGTGTAGGTATCTTAAACACACAAAATGGTGAAATTGGTACAGCAAAAGCTTTGTTAGCTGCTGCTGATACAATTCGTGCGATTGGCCGAGTAAATGTAAATGATAACTTAGCCATTAAGGCGTTATTCCAAACATCTGATCTTGCAGAGGTTGAAGGTAATTCAAATGCAACTTCAGTGGCAAGTAATGGTATTGCTGTAAATGGTAATGATATTGATGATGCACAAGGCTGGCTAATTGGAGCAGAATATAAATTACCAAATGCTGATAAGTGGACAGTAAAAGGCCAATATAGTCAAAACTCTACAAGCTTTACAAAAGCCAATGTTGCAGATTTTGAAGCCCAACAAATTCTTGTGGGTGCAGACTATGCATTCTCTAAACAAGTAAAAGCATACGGTTACACGGGTCTTTTAACACTTGAACAAGGTTCAGCTGAAACTAAACAGCCAGTTGTTGGTACAGGTGTTGAATACAAATTCTAATTTAGACTTTGTAAGCTAAGAAAAGGCGGTGCTTTGGCATCGCTTTTTTTATGCTTAAAACAACAAAACTTAGCAATTTTATGTCTGATCTAACAAGTGTAGGGCTGTTAACATGATTGAAAGTTTCAGCATTTCGTTTTGAAAATTATGCCTATTCAAGCCGTTTTATTTGACCTCGACAATACCTTGACCCATCGTGATCTGACGACACAAGCCTATAGCCGTTATCTGGCAGAATATTATGCGCCCGCATTGGCACAGGTCGAGCCTGAAAAAATTATCGAGATTGTAAGACGCATCGATAATGGCGGTTATCCTAAAAAGGAATTGCTGACGCATGGTAGTATCGGGGCTTCGGCTGCTTATGCGTTGTTGCAGGAACTGTCTTGGTTAAATCCCCCAACCATAGATGAACTGGCCCAATTCTGGTTTAGCCAGTTTGGCCGTTTCGCCGTAGAAATGCCGGCAGCAGAGCAAGTATTAACGCAGCTGAAAGATGAGGGTTATCAGCTAGCCATTGTTTCCAATGGCGGACATGACACCCGTTTAAATACGATTCGGGGTTTGGGTATTGAAACTTATTTTGATGAGATCATCAGTTCCGGGCTGGTGGGTTTTAACAAACCACAGCCGGAAATATTCCAGATCACTGCAGAGCGTCTAGGCGTGCAGCCTGCACAGTGCCTGTATATTGGCGACCATCCAATTAATGATGTACAAGGAGCTACAGAGGCCGGAATGTATGCATTATGGATGCAAGGTTTCCATCCGGATGCCGAACATATTCAGCATAGAATTCAGCATCTGCCGGAAATTTTTGCCCATTTGCAGTTATTAAATCAGACTTAAGTTATTCTTAAACAGTCAATCGTTTCGGCCCATTGTGAAGAATCACAGCGCGGACATTGCTGGTCGGCATGTGAAAGGGTTTGTACCTGTCCACAGTAAATGCAGGCATATAATTGCCCGGCCTTGACCTGTTGGACTATAGAACAGGTTTTAGGAAAAAGTGGCAGCCCAGGCCGAACCTCATCCGATTTGAAAAACAGTATACTGAACTTACCGTCAGTTTCCAGTAAACCGGTACGAACCTGACCGAGATGTTCTACGCCTTGCTGGCGCATTTCGGCAAAGAATTCATCATGTGACATCTTACCTTTTTTAATTTCTTCAACGACCAGCACGCCATCTTCTACGATATAAATCGGTTTACCTTCCAGTAGGTCTTCAAACCACTGATATTTCATCATGAGCCAGGTGGTCAGGCGGTACATGATAATAATCACCGACATCACCAGAACTGCCTGAATCAGGGGAATATCTTCAGTAAACATCGGGTCGCCGGCAATCGAACCCAAGCTCAAAATGATAGCGACTTCGAAGATAGAAAGTTGACGTACCCCACGTTTTCCGGTCAGACGCAAAAACAGGATAATCATCGTGTACATCAGGGCACAACGCAGCAAAATTTCTGCGGTAAACTCCCAGGTGGTGTCATTTATAAATATGGTCGCCCAGTCCATTTAAATTCTTTATCCTCATTTTTCTCTTTGGCTCGAGTCTAGCAATATCAGTATTTTATTTGCTGCTGTGTTTATGTAAGTTTATGAATAAAGGTAGATTCTATTTAAAAAAGAAGCTTGAACTTAAAAATCTAGCTATTTGATCTATTGAAAATAAGATAGAGATTTCATGTAAATAATGCATAAAAAATCAGCAGATTAAATTTGAAGAAGATCACATTCTCTACTGTCTATTTTTAAATCTATAAAAGTATTATCCATTTGAAATTTATCAATATATATTCTGAATAATGTGTTTTGAATAATTAGGAGTGTTTAGAAATTTGTAAGCAAATCACTTCATCTTTATAAAAATCTGTAGTTTGTGGCCTGAAAAATAGAGTGATTACACTACTTTAATAAACTGTTTTTAAATTAGAAATTGTGATTTTGACTTCCAACAAGGGATGTATTGTGAAAAGAATATTCACGCTTTTAACGGTTATGGGTTTAAGTACAGCGGTCTGGGCAGATGCGGATTGGGATTATACTCAGCCTGAGCAATGGTCGACTTTGAGCCAGAAATATTCGGCCTGTAATGGTCTGAACCAGTCACCGATCAATATTGAGCGAACAGTAAAAGCTGAACTGGAACCGCTCAAGTTTAGCTATAACACCATGATTCATGCGATCGAAAATAAAGGTCATACTGTGCAGGTAGACTTTGCCCAAGGTGGTGAATTGCAGCTGGATGGCGATATCTTTGTACTGAAGCAGTTTCATTTGCATAGTCCGAGCGAAAACCTGATTAAAGGCAAAAGCTATCCACTGGAAATCCACTTTGTCCATGCCAATGCCAAAGGTGAGCTGGCTGTCGTGGGGATGATGTTCGAGCAGGGCGCAGAAAGCCAGATGCTCAAACGCATGTGGAACCGTTTACCGAAAAAGCAGGGTGAGAAAGTGGTTTTGAAAACGCCACAAAATGTGAATCAGATGTTGCCTAAGAATCTGGATTATTATCGCTTTAGCGGCTCGCTGACCACACCTCCGTGTTCGGAAGGCGTACGCTGGCTGATTCTGAAAGATATTCAGCAGGCTTCTGCCAAGCAGATTTCGGAATTTGCCAAACTGATGGGGCATCCAAATAACCGTCCGGTACAGTCCTTGAATGGCCGTGTAGTGCTGGAATAATCAATATGAGAGCGAAAAAGCAGACTTTGGTCTGCTTTTTTTAATTCTGATACAAATTTTGAAAGGGCACACTGAAAAGGACTTTGTGACGAAAGCTGAAAGATTTAATATGGATCTTATTTCTTCTTTGACCCTTTCCTGCCATGCTCTTCGACTTAAAAACCATGATTCAGCCATTCACAGCGCTTTCGCCACAGCAGAAGAAGCTGGATCATCTGATTGATAAAATCGAGCAACAGAAACAGGAATTACAACAATGGCAACAGGCTGAAGAAGATCTGCAGCAATATACCCATAAAACCTTCATGCCGGTCTATCATGAATTGCATGGCGTACTGTTCAAACAGTTGGAACAGCTCTGGAAGCATCTGCAGGAAACCCCATTTTCCAAGGCAGAACTGGTGGTGCTGGATGAAAAGATTCAGTACCTTGCAAATTATCTAAAAGACTCTCAGGCGATGTCGATGCAAGAAGCCCATAAGGTGAATGAAATCTTCACTTATTATCAGCAACGTGCCGAACATGCCCAGTTCAGAAAAAGCCAAAAGAAAATAAATGAACTGGAAACATTCTTTAAGAATGAGAATCCCTCAGATCTTGCAGATGCAGAAGTATTTGAAGAATGGGAATCAGACCATTTTCAGCAGGTACGTGAGCAAGCCAGATTAAAACGCCAGCAGGAAAAACAGGAGCAGGCAGCAAAGATGGCAGAGCAGTCATTAAAAACCGTATATTTAAAAATTGCTGCCATCATTCACCCTGACCGTGAAGTGAATGATGTCAAAAAAATCAAAAAAACTGAATTATTGCAACGTGCCAATGAGGCTTATGCAGAGCAGGATTTGTTTACGTTACTGAAAATGCAACTGCAGATCGAGCAAGATCAGGATGTTTCTAAAAAAGGTTTAAGCGCAGAGCAACTCAAGTTTTATCAACTGGCTTTGGATGCACAGAGCCAGAAATTACAAGAGCAGATTGATGCATTGATCCATAGATTGGTCTGGTCTTCAAAAACCAGAATTGCAGTGAAAAAGGCGAAAGGCAAGGTTCAAATTGCTGACCTGTATAAGCAAATTGATGAAGATACTTCAGCCATCAAACAGCAGATTAAAGTGGAAAAAGAACGGTTGATGTATATCAAAAAGGTGAGTGGCTTGGAGATGTTTTTAAGGCATGGGATGTTATAACTTAACAAGGAGTACCTCTCCCTTGCGCACTCAGAATATATTCTGAGGATACTCATCACTTGCGCTTCGCTTTAAAGCAGTGCTTTAAAACTTGCTCAGGAGAGGGGAAATCTATTACAGAATAAATTTAAGCTAGAATTTCAATATTGGAATTAAATAACAATAATTAAGTCACAATGAAAGTTCCCTCTCCCTATGGGATGAGAAGCACTGCTTCGCAAGGGGGAGAGGGAAAATAACAATGAAAATAGATCCTCAATTATTAGAATTCGCCAAATCAATGCGCCATTCTGCCACTGATGCAGAACACCTCATGTGGCAAATACTTCGTGCCAAGCGTTTTATGAATCTTAACTTTCTCCGTCAGCATGTGATTACGCCTTATATTGTGGATTTTTACTGTCATGAAATTGGTAAAGAGTAATCTTCTTGTCCAATAATTAAATCCATTTTCAAAGTATTAGTATTAATTATTAGAAACTTAATACTAATCAAATTGGCAAAAATATAACCTTGCTTAGGTTTGTAGTATGTTATGGTTAAATAATTATTTTCTTTAAATATTTTTGTTCTGAATTTTTCATTGTTAATATTGTATGGAGAGTTAGATACTTGTAATGTTTTTTTTGAAATTTCGAAATTAATTATCCCAAATTTCTCTGCATCGTTAATACCATTGATAGATAATTTGTAGTATTTATCTTTAATGATTTCTATATGAACTTTTCCATCGATCCATAATCCATTGTCTTTAGAGAGGAACAATAAGAAAACCTCACAAAAATCCATTGTTTTATAAATATTGGCTATATTTACAAGTTCTTCTCTTATGGCTTTAAACTCTTTGAACCATGTGCTTTGACCGAATGCTTTTTTATCATAATACAAGTAACTAGAAAATTGCATAGGTGAAATATTTGGTAAATGTTCTAATAATTGATATCTTTCCAATAGCTTTTTGTAAGGGTCGTATTCGCCATTTTCATCCTCTAAGCAGTAACAGTTAATAGCTAGACATGTTAGAAGGTTAGTATCTAAGTATGATCTAATAATGTTAGTGTAACTTTTAACCTTTGGGTCAAGTTCCTTCTCGTAATATCTATTATGAATAATATGCTCATGCTCATTAATATATTTAAGCAATTGATATAGCATTCTAAAAAAATTACTAAATTCAAAATGTTGTTTTTTTAGATTTATTTTAAGAGCTTCCAAGCTACTTAGGTCTTTGTTTGCTTCTAAAAAATCCTGACTTATTTTTGAAAGGTTATTTTGGTTTTTTATTTCTACGAGTAATTCGATAAGTTTAAAAATTCTATTTTCTATATCTGAAATTTCATTCTTTCGAGATTGGTTCAAAAAAGTAAAAACTAAAAAAATTAAACTCAAAAATCCAAAAATTAATCCTAATGTACCTGCTAAAAAACTACCGAAATAACCCAGATTAACAATATATTGATCTACCGCATTTAAATTTTTCCCTTTATATTGACCTGTTGCATTTAAATTTTCTACGTTTTCGGGTTTAAAGTACTCCATTATATTTGGAATGAGGCTTCCAAATTTATCCGAGTATAGAAATGAAACTAGTGTTATTAAGGTAATAAATAGCACTAAGTATTTAATGAAATCTTTATTTTTGTAGAAATTTGATTGAATGACTTTCATTCGTTGTATTTGGCCAAAAATCAAAGGAGTAAGAATAAATAATATAACTATTATATATAACATTATAAAAAACAAAGGGCTGAATAATCAGCCCTTTATACTACAAATTAGATCAAACTAACAACACATTAAAGCGCTGCAATCTGCTCCATATTCGCTTTAATCTTCGCTAACTGATCAGCAAACTCAGCAAGTTTAACTTTCTCACCTTCAACCACAGCAGCAGGTGCTTTCGCGACAAAACCTTCATTGCCAAGTTTAGTGGCAATTTGGTCATGTTGCTTTTGAACCTTGTCTAAGTCTTTTTGTAGACGACCCAATTCCGCTTTAGGGTCAATTAAACCCTTCATTGGAACGTATACAGACACGTGACCGACTACAGATGAAGAAGACAATGGTGGTTGTTCACCATCAGCCAAGAAGGTAATGCTTTCAACTTTCGCCAATGCTTTGAACAATGGTTCAATACGTGCAATCTGCGCTTTTTCAGCTTCAGTGGTGTTCTGAAGAAGAACTGGCAACAAGCGCGCATTACCTAAGCCCATTTCACCACGGATGTTACGTACCGCACCAATCAAACCTTGCAGCCATTGCATATCTGCTTCAGCCTGGTCATTCATCAACGCTTCATCAGCAGTTGGGTACTGCGCAAGCATAATCGTTTCGCCTGAAATGCCAAGTTTAGGTGCAAGCGTTTGCCAAATTTCTTCAGTCAAGTAAGGCATTAACGGATGAGCAAGACGTAAAGATGCTTCCATCACCGCAAGCAATACACGGCGAACTTCAGCTTTACGCTCTTCAGATACGTTTTCATCATTCAGAACAGGCTTAGTCAGTTCGACATACCAGTCACAGTATTCATTCCAGATGAATTCGTAAATCGCTTGCGCAGCCAGGTCTAAACGATAGGTTGCAAATGCAGTTTGTACCGCAGCAGTCGCTTTTTGTAGACGGCTGACGATCCACTGTTCAGGCAATTCCCAAAGATCAGGACGAGCCGTTTGACCAACCGTTTGACCTTCGACATTCATCATCACGAAACGCGTTGCGTTCCAGATTTTGTTGGCAAAGTTACGGTAGCCTTCAACACGTTTCATGTCGAACTTGATGTCACGACCGGTGTTAGCCAGTGCGCAGAATGTGAAACGAACTGCATCCGTACCGTAAGATTGAATACCTTCAGGGAATTCTTTACGCGTTGATTTTTCAATCTTCGCTGCCTGTTTCGGGTTCATCAAACCCGTGGTACGTTTTTGTACCAGTGTTTCAAGATCCACACCGTCAATCAAGTCTAATGGGTCAAGCACGTTACCTTTAGATTTAGACATCTTCTGACCTTCGCCATCACGTACCAAACCGTGAACGTACACAGTTTTAAATGGCACTTGTGGCGTACCATCTTCATTCTTCATGAAGTGCATGGTCAGCATGATCATGCGGGCAACCCAGAAGAAGATGATGTCAAAACCTGTCACCAGTACATCTGTTGGGTGGAATGTATTCAAGAAGTAGTTGGCTTTGTCTTTTGCTTCGTCGCCAGTCCAACCTAAGGTTGAGAATGTCCAGAGACCTGAAGAGAACCATGTATCCAGTACGTCTTCATCTTGGTTCAATTGAACATCGGCAGGGATGTTGTTTTTCGCGCGAACTTCCGCTTCATCACGACCTACATAAACATTACCTTCCGCATCGTACCAAGCAGGGATACGGTGACCCCACCACAATTGACGCGAGATACACCAGTCTTGGATGTTGTTCATCCAAGCCATATACATGTTGCTGTACTGCTCAGGAACGAACTTGATACGACCGTCTTGAACCGCTTCAATGGCAGGTTTCGCTAGCGGCGCAATCTTCACATACCATTGGTCTGTGAGTAGAGGTTCAACAATCACGCCTGAACGGTCACCGCGAGGTGGTTTCAAGGTGTATGGTTGGATCTGATCTAACCAGCCTTCAGCTTCCGCTTGTTCAACGATCTTTTTACGTGCTTCAAAACGCTCTAAACCAACATATTCGCTAGGTGCAGGAATAGTTTTAGAAATTTGCTCGCCCGCTTTCGCGATGTATTCAAACTCAGCAAGAACTTCAGCATTTTTGTTGAAGATGTTGATGATTGGCAATTCGCAACGTTTACCTACTTCATAGTCATTGAAGTCATGCGCAGGGGTGATTTTCACACAGCCTGTACCGAATTCTTTATCGACATATTCGTCTTTAACGATTGGAACCGCACGACCAGTGATTGGCAGGATGATGTTTTTGCCAACAAGCGCAGCATAACGTTCATCATCAAGTGCAACGGCAACCGCGGTATCACCAAGTAGTGTTTCAGGACGAGTGGTTGCCACAACGATGTGATCTTTACCATCGTGCGTGCGTAGTGATTTATCTTCAAAGAAGTATTTAAAGTGCCACAATGAACCTGCTTCTTCTTTATCAGACTCAACTTCTAAGTCAGACAGCGCAGTTTGTAATTTTGGATCCCAGTTCACCAAACGTTTGCCGCGGTAGATCAGACCTTCTTCGTGCAGTTTTACAAACACTTCTTTTACCGCGTTTGATAAACCATCATCCATGGTGAAGCGTTCACGTGACCAGTCAACCGAAGAACCTAGGCGACGAATTTGACGGGTAATGTTACCGCCAGACTGTTCTTTCCATTCCCATACTTTTTCGATGAACTTTTCACGACCCAGGTCATGACGGCTAATCCCTTGTGCACCCAGCTGACGCTCAACCACCATTTGCGTTGCAATACCTGCGTGGTCAGTACCCGGTTGCCAAAGCGTATTTTTACCAGACATACGGTTGAAACGCGTCAAGGCATCCATGATGGCATTGTTGAAACCATGACCCATGTGCAGGCTACCAGTGACGTTTGGTGGCGGAATCATGATACAGAAAGATTCGCCTTTTTCAGACGGCTTAAAGTAACCACGCTCTTCCCAAGTTTGGTACCATTTTTTCTCGATCTCGGTCGGATCGTAGGTTGTCGCGATATTTTGCGCTGAGTCAGTCATAGTCTAAACAGATCAAAAGTGAATGAAAAATTGGATCTATTGTAGCAAAAAAAATAGTGCATGCGGCAGCTTAACCAAATGCAAACTTTAGCCAATTGGCATGTATAGCAACTCATCGTATGATAGATTGATAAAAAAACGCGACTCATCGCAGCATATCAAAAAGGATAATAAGATGAGCTATAACATTTCCCTGAAGCTTCAACCCGAAACCCATCAGCGCTTTAAAGACCTTCATTCCAGATTAAATGCCGGCGAGCGAGACAGTCTTGCCAGACCCTTAGGTGAAAATCTGGCCGATATGGCCTGTGAAATTATTGACCAGATTTTTGGTCAGGTGGTGCAGTTGGCCAATTCACCGGACAGCGAGTCCGAAAAAGTGATTCAGCAGATTATGCATAACACCCGTAAATATATGCCGTGGTCGGTTTCGTTGTTTGGCAATGAGCGTCTGATGCCTATGGTGAACTATTTGCATCGCATGACCTATGAGCATCAAGGTGATGCTTTTGTTCGATATCCGGTGGAAAAATTGCTGGTGATGGAGTTGCTCGGCTGTATTGACCAGATGAAAAATGGTAATCATCAATATGTATCACCCGCTTTAAAAGCCTTTACTCAGGTGGTCGACCAAGGGGTGACACATCTGATCCGTGAACCGAAAAAAATGTTGAAATTTAATGTGGTGGTCGATAAAACCTTGAATGGGGTGATTCATTTAACCACCCAGTTAGGCTATAAACGTTTTGACAAGCTCGGTAGCATCTATGATGCCGATACGATGAGTTATTATTTTGAGCATTTGCTGGCATTTCTGGAAGATGAAATGCAGCACCATATTCATTAAAACAAGGGAAAGAGGATTTCATGGCGAAAGTTGAAGACTTAAATGGAAAAGTGGTCTGGATTACCGGCGCATCTTCAGGGATTGGCAAGGCGATTGCCCAGCAATGTGCTGAACTCGGAGCCCAGGTGGTACTGACTGCACGTCGGCATGAAGAACTGGAAAATGTTCGCCAAAGTCTCACTAATCCAGATCAGCATATTTCAGTCATTGCCGATATCACGGATGAAAGCCAGGTTTGTCATGCCTATGAACAGGTTTTGCAACAAAAAGGCCGGATTGACTGGCTGATTAATAATGCAGGACTCAGTCAACGTGCCCTGATTCAGCACACCACCATGCAGACTGAACGCGCTATTATGGAAGTCGATTATTTCTCGCAGGTATTTCTCACCAAAATGGTATTGCCGACCTTTCTGGCACAAAAATCAGGTCGTATCGTGTTTATTTCCAGTGTGGCAGGTTTGCTTGGCACCCAGTATCGCGCCTCCTATTCAGCAGCCAAAGCAGCGATTCATATGTGGGCCAATAGTTTACGTGCTGAAGTTGCTGATCAGGGCGTTCAGGTCTCAGTGATATTCCCGGGCTTTGTTCAAACCAATGTGTCGTTTAATGCTTTAAATGGGGAAGGCAAGCCACAAGCCAAGCAGGATGAAGCGATTGAAAATGGTCTGTCGGCAGAAGATTTTGCCCGTCAAAGCGTACAAGCCTTGCAGTGCGGCGAAGAATATATCGTGATTGGCGGAAAGAAAGAAAAACTTGGTGTGCTAGTTTCACGTATTTCCCCCAAGGTGCTGTACAAAATGATTCGCAAGACCAAGGTGAAATAAGAGATTTAAAGTTTTATCAAATTCAGGCAATTTTCTCTTGAGCGAATTGAACCTGATTACGGCCCATCTGTTTGGCCTGATACATGGCATGATCGGCCGCTAAAGTGGCTTCTTTAATCTGATTAGGATGATTGAAGAAGCTGACTCCGATACTGATAGTCAGGTAAATATGCTGCTGTTCATGATGTAATGGAGTTTCTTCAAGCTGCAACCGGATCCGTTCAGCAATTTTAAAGGCGGCATCCTTTTGAATATCATGCAAGACGAGCAGAAACTCTTCACCGCCAATCCGTGACACCTGGTCTTTACTGCGAATATTGGCTTTAAATATCTGACTGATATGTTGTAAAATCAGATCACCGACCTGATGTCCATAACGATCATTAACTGCTTTGAAATGATCTAAATCTGCCATCAAAACTGCATACTGTAAGGCAGGATTGGGATCTATTTTTTGAATATAGGCTTCAAATCCACGGCGGTTTAATAATCCGGTCAGCGGGTCGTGATGGCGCTCCCGTTGCAACTTTCGCACCAGATCCAAAATTGCACAGCCAATGAATAAACCTAAAAAGATCAGATCAATCAGGAGCAGGAGCAGCTGTGTAAATGCCCATGCGGGTTCGTAATGGGCGACAAACCCCTGATCCTCAAGCAAAACAGAGAACAGCAAAGCACGTCCCATGATGATGAACGTGGTCGCGAAGGTAAAAATTTTCAGGTAACTGTCGATACGTAAGCCTGTGCTCGTCCGAATAAAGGCAATTGGGCGGTGCAAATAAATTGCCGCAGTAATGCTACCAATAATCAGCAAACGGGCAGTCTGGTCAGCAGTCACTTGGGTAAAGTAGTAAATGCCAAACGCACCCAAGGCAATCAGGTAAATATAGTTTGGCCATACATAGTCGATTTTTAAACGCTCATAAATGGCTTTGCTGTGAAAGGTACAGGACAAGAAGTAAAGAGCAGCAATGAAACTGGAGATTTCAACTAAAACTGCTGCAGATAAAACGGTATTGAGTAATATCGTTACGCCAATCAGAATCAGTGCATAAGCATAAGATCTTAAATAATTAGGTAAGCCTTTATAATAGGAAATACTCAGCGTGATGATCCCCAGGCTCGACATGATGCTGGGCACGAGTAGACTGTAAAAATTCAAATCCGGGATCAGCGTGTTAGATTATAATGTGAGCAGGTAGGTGAATAATATCATTTATTGCGATGAAAAATATAAATAAAATGGATAATCAAACTAATCGAAATGACCTGTTGAACCGCTCGATATTTTATAAAAACTCAAAAAAATAATATTAAAATGCCCCTTACTCCTGATGATCATTGAGCTGAAAAGGCATTTGTTTTAGTCCAAATCGATGGACGTATTTATAAAATGCTACCAATTTGGACTTGTAGTTTTATCCTGAAAATTTAAGGTGGAAACAGGATGAAAATATAAAGGATCTATCTGAATGAAAACCCCGGTGCCCGATTATCTCCAGCATGTATTAACGGTCTGTCATGATAATGATCAGGGCGCTTTGGCTGACTATATCCCTGAACTGGCAGCGGTAGATCCAAACAAGTTCGCTTTGGCGCTGACCACGGTGGATGGCACGATTTATTCCACGGGAGATGATGAAACCGAATTTACCATGCAGTCGATGTCCAAGCCTTTTGCCTATGCCTTGGCATTGCAGCATTTGGGAATTCCAGCAGTACTGGAAAAGGTCGGCGTTGAACCTTCAGGAGAGGCTTTTAATCAGATTTCGCTAGATAAAGAAACCAATCTTCCTAAAAATCCAATGATTAACTCGGGTGCGATCACTACGCATTCTTTGATTCCGGTACAAAAAGGCATTTCACGTGCGGAATGCTTACGCCGTTTTTTAAGTGAGCTGGCAGGACGTCAACTGGAATTCGACAAGCAGGTGTATAAGTCGGAAGTCAAAACTGCATTCCGGAACCTGTCGATTGGCTATATGCTACGTACCGTAGGTGTGCTGGATTCGGATCCGGTAGAAATCGTCAATGGATACATCAAGCAATGTGCGATTAAAGTGACGGTCAAAGATCTGGCAAATATCTGTAGTGTGCTCGCCAATGGCGGTGTTCAGGCCAAAACGGGCAAACAGCTGCTAGAGCGTGATGTGGTGCGCCAAGTGCTCAGCGTGATGATGACCTGTGGCATGTATGATGCGGCGGGTGACTGGCTGACGACGGTGGGCATTCCTGCCAAAAGTGGTGTATCGGGCGGAATTATCGGGGTATTGCCTGGGCAGGTGGGAATTGTGGTTTTTTCTCCTAAAATTGATGAGCATGGGCATAGTGTACGTGGCGTGGATATTTTTGAGCGTTTGTCGCGGGACATGGGCTTGCATCTGATGGAAGGGACGCCATCGGCACAGACCATTTTGCAAAGTCGTTATACTGTAGGTAAGAACAATGACATTGTCGTGTATGAGCTGCGCGGTGTATTGCAATTTACAGAATCCGAAATGTTGCTGCGAATTTTGCAGGATGAGCCAGATGCTACAACTCGTATAGTCTTAGACCTGACCAATTTAACTTTGATTCATGATGTAGGTGCACGCATGTTATTTGAAGGCGTCAAACGATTACAAGCGGATGGACACAAAGTGGTAGTTATTGATTCAGAAGGTGTATTGAGTGAAGAGCAGGTAAAAGGCAATAAGCGGGTAGTGGTAACAGAAGAGCTAGAGCGCTATTTGGACAAGTTTCATTAAGCCACATCCATAGGAATGAGTATGCCTTTCATTACTTGCGCTTTAAAACTTGCTCAGTAGAGGAAATGAAATATAAAAAAGCCCCGAACAGTGTCGGGGCTTTTTTCAAATCTTGAAAAGTTTATTTAATATGCTCGGCAATGTCCGTAAAGATTACGCCTAAGCCGTGTGCGCCTGCATCCGGATAGCCTAAGCTACGATCACCGACTGTACCAGCACGGCCCATACGCGCCACGATCTCTTTGGTGGATTCTGCACCTTTTACCGCAGCCTCTGCACCCAAGACAAAGTTTTCTTTAAACGTCTTGTCGGTATTGGCTGACCAAGAGTCTGCGCAAGGTACAAGTGCATCAATCAGGGTTTTATCACCGACCACAGCACCACGACCAAATGAACGCTCACCTGTCACTTGAATACCTTTTACCGCAGCTTGTAGCATCTCGGCAAAATCTGCCACGCTTAGAGTTTCTTTACCTTGAATGGCTTTGCTGGCCGAACGGAATGCTGAACCCCAAATTGGGCCGGACGCACCGCCACAGTGTTCCATAATAATCATGGAACTATTCAGTAAGAATTCATCCATCTGTTGTGCTTGAATCAGGCTTTGCCATTCACGTTTCAGCTGTTTAAAACCTTTTGCGACGCTCATGCCAAAATCGCCGTCGCCTGCATGGGCATCCAGCTCGCAGAATGGCACTTCGTTTTTGATGATGCAGGCTGCCATCACATCGACCACATAACGCATATTTTCTATCGTGAATTGCTCATTCTGAATTTCAGCATGTTCAGTTTGGGTTTCAACTTCGGTATTGGCGGTTTTTTTGCTACTGCGTCTTGTGCTGCAAATTCAAATGGTAGTGCAGGCGAGCCATCCAGCTTAAAGGCAGGGGTATTGGCTTCTGCATCTAAGTAGCCTTTTAGCTCATCATCGACTGCAAGCAATGAAACCGAAGCACCGTTCATGTCGATACTGGTCATATAGTTGCCAACGAATGTGCGATAAATTTTGATGCCTTTACGCGCCAGATGTTCGCATACATCATTGTTAAACACATACAGTTCTTGCATTGGTGTTGAACCAAAGCCATTCACCAACACCGCAACTTCTTGCATGTCAGGACGGTCAAGGAATAAGTCATCGACCATACGTTGTGCCATTTCTTTCGATGGTAAGATTTTTTCACGACGAATGCCCGGTTCACCGTGGATGCCGACGCCGTATTCCATTTCATCATCGGCTAGGGTAAAGGTGGGTGTACCTTTGGCAGGAACAGTACATGAGGTATAGGCGAAACCAAGACTAATCACGTTATCCGCTGCTTTTTGAGCCACAGCTTTGACTTGCGCAAGCTCTAAACCTTTTGACGCTGCTGCACCGGCAATTTTATGCACGAAGATGGTACCAGCAACACCACGACGACCGACGGTATAAAGGCTGTCTTTTACCGCGATATCATCCGCCACTTTGACGTAATCGACTTTAATGCCATCTTCCGCAGCCAATGCAGCACCATTCTGGAAATTCATCATATCGCCAGAATAGTTCTTGATGATCATCAGCACGCCTTTGTCAGTTGCGACATGCTGCAATGCTTTATAGACCTGAATTTGAGATGGCGATGCAAAAACGTCACCGCATACGGCAGCGTCTAACATGCCTGTACCGACAAAGCCCGCATGTGCAGGTTCGTGACCACTACCACCGCCACTGATCAGTGCCACGTTATTGTGTTTTTGTTTACGTGAAATGATTTTATGCGATTCGGTAAATGTCAGTTCAGGATGGGCAAGGACAAAACCTTTGCACATTTCGACAACCAGATTTTCAGGGTTGTTGATAAGTTTTTTCATGGAGAAAGGCCTTCACGTATTCTGGGAGATGTCTAAAGTCTTATTATTATTATGGAAATGTTTGAAATTTGCTGACTTAAAAATGTAAAAACGAGTGATTTTGGGGTGAGCGTTCAGAAAAGGGGCAGTTTCAGATTTTTTATTGGTTGTTAAATTTTACCTCTCCCTAACCCTCTCCTAAAAGGAGAGGGAACGTCCATTATTAAACTTATATAGCTACTTAATTTGTAATGAAAGCTCCCTCTCCCTATGGGAGAGGGTTGGGGTGAGGGTATCTAAGCAAATTTTAGGTTTGCAGTTTTATCGGCAAAAGCCGATTTAAAAATTAAATCGTGGATTTTTACTGTCCTGCTGCTAATTTGATCATAAAGTGTGATGGTAGCTAGCACTTTTACTGATGATGGCTTGGAAGCAGATTGTATTAGAGATGAAACTTTGACTTAGCTTATAAGTGCTGAAATTAGATAATGGGCGGGTGATTGAGTGTAGTAGTATATTTCAATGATATGGGATACAAGATAATTGGATTAAAAGTAACTTTAATTATTATGTGATTTTAAGCGTATAATTATTAAATATTTATTATAAGGTGAGAGGATTAGCAATGGTTAGAGATGTTGCTAAATTGTTAGAAGAATTCCTAAAATATGAACAGGAAAAGGTTGAGTCTTTTAATATGCCACATATGCCTACATTAGGTGAAGCATATGAGGAAATTACAATTCAGGGTCTAAATAAAAAATATGTTTTACCAGACGTTTATGATTTACGAGTAGTAAAAGGATTTATTAAAGTTGGTGAAATACAACTTTCTCAACAAATAGATTGTATGTTGGTATATGGAGAGGGTATTAAGTATGGTTTGACAGACAAGTATATTTATGATGTATCAAATGTACTAGTAATATTTGAAGTTAAAAAAAACTTAACAAAAGAGTCGTTGGTTGAAGCTTTAATTCATTTAAGTGAAATTAAATCTCAATTTTATGGATATATTGATGATTTAATTAATAGAAATAATATAGGAATTGATTTAGCGCTATTTTCTCTACATTTAAGTTATTTAATTGGGTATAGAATTGAAAAAATTGAAGAAATAGCCTACTTAGATCCAACACAAAAAAATATTGCCTCTACCTTGTTGGTGGAAATGTTAATGCCTCTTACTATTGTTCATTCTTATGAAGGATATAAACGTGTGGGAGATTTAAGAAATGCAATAGAAGATACTTTTAATTTAATAGATGACCATAATTCTCAGAGAGGGGTTAGGGTTTTAGATTTTCCTACATTAATAACTAATAATAAATTAGGTGTTTTGAAAGCTTTAGGTATGCCTTATTGGGCACAATTAGATGAAGAAAATGTAGGTAAATGGTGGAGCTATTTAGCTTCCTATAACTCTAATTCTGCAATTATTCTTCTAGAGTTGTTATGGGCTAAAATTAGTTTACATTTAAATATTAGCTTTGATTTTGAAGATGATCTGTTGTCTGAAAATCTCTTACCATTTTTTATTGTAAGGACATTAGGTGAAAAACCAGAAGGTAAATTTATTAAGATCAATGATCATCGCTTAAAAGATACCAAAAAAGCTAGTGATTTGACATTTGAGCCTCAAAAAATTGAAAAACAATTAGCTGATTTATTTAATATAATTACATTTATGGGTGGGGCGAAAGTCGAAGAAATCAAAGGTCATCTTGAAGCCATGAATTTGACAAAAGAGGAGTTTCTTAATTGCGTGAAATCATCCTTCTCTTTTGGGATTGTAGATGATTATATCTCTATCATTTCTAGTTGGAGATGTGTCGAAATAGAAGATGAATACTTCAGTAGTCATGATTTAATAAGATTTGAAAACTGGTTGAAAATACAGGGAAAAGAATATCATCAAATTTACATGAATATTTATGTATAAAAAATCCCCTCATTCGAGGGGATTTTTTTCTTCTCTAAATTAGAGGATTCTTATACCACTGAATCATCCAGATTTGGCGCTAACCAGCGTTTCGCTTCATCCAGTGTCCAGCCTTTACGCTTCGCATAATCTTCCAGCTGATCGCCAGAGATTTTGCCTACGTTAAAGTATTCGGTTTCAGGGTTTGCATAGTAGAAACCGCTTACTGATGAAGGTGGCCACATTGCAAAACTTGTGGTTAAGTACGTACCAATCTTGTCGGTTGTACCTAACCAGTCAAACAATGGCGCTTTTTCAGAATGCTCAGGACAAGCAGGATAACCTGGTGCAGGACGAATACCGACATACTTTTCTTTAATCAAATCTTCATTTGATAAAGCTTCGTCTGCTTGATAGCCCCAGAACTCTTTACGAATACGCTCGTGTAAATGCTCTGCAAAGGCTTCGGCAAAACGGTCACCCAAGGCTTGAACCATAATCGCATTATAGTCATCACCTTTGGCTTTGTATTCTTGCGAAAGTTCTTCCGCACCAAAAATCGACACGGTAAAGCCACCCAAGTAATCCTGAGCCACATCTTTTGGCGCAACAAAGTCTGCCAAAGAGTAGTTCGCTTTACCTGTCACTTTGTCAGACTGCTGACGTAAGTGCTCGAAGCTGTGAGTTACATTACCCGCTTCATCTGCAACGGCAACTGTATCTGCTGCTACACGGTTTGCAGGATAAATACTAAACGTCGCACGCGCATCAAAACGTTTATTCTCGATGATGTCTTTCAGCATTGCTTGTGCTTGTTCATACAAGTCACGTGCTGCTTCACCCACCACTTCATCTTCAAGGATTTTCGGGAATTTACCCGCCAGGCTCCATGAAATAAAGAACGGTGTCCAGTCAAAATATTCCACCAAAGCTTCAAGCGGATAATTTGTGAAAGTTTCAGATCCAATGAAGTTTGGTTTAACCGGTGCATTCTTGTCGAAATCGATCTTGAAGCCGTTTTCGACTGACTCTTGATAAGACAATTTCGCCGCTTTCGGTTGCTTGTTGGCAAGACGAGTACGAATTTTTTCATAATCCGCTGCATAGTCAGCCAAAAGTTTTGGTTTCATTTCAGGAGAAAGCAATTGTGTTGCTACACCCACGGCACGTGAAGCATCTGCGGTGTAAAGCACGCCATCGTTATGATATTGCGGTGAGATTTTCACTGCGGTATGCGCTTTAGAAGTCGTCGCACCACCAATCATTAACGGAATGTTAAAGCCTTTGCGCTGCATTTCTTTGGCAACAAACACCATTTCATCCAGAGACGGCGTGATCAGACCAGACAAACCGATGATATCGACTTTTTCATCAATCGCAGTTTGTAGAATTTTTTCGCATGGCACCATCACGCCCAGATCCACGATGTCATAACCGTTACAGCCTAATACTACGCCAACGATGTTTTTACCGATGTCGTGTACGTCGCCTTTCACCGTAGCCAGCAGGATTTTACCTTTGGCCTCAGCTTGGGTTTTCTCGGCTTCAATGAACGGGTTCAACCACGCCACAGCCTGTTTCATCACACGTGCTGATTTGACTACTTGCGGCAAGAACATTTTACCGGCACCGAACAAGTCACCGACTACGTTCATACCCGCCATCAATGGACCTTCAATCACATCCAGTGGGCGTGTAGAGTTTAACCGTGCTTCTTCGGTATCCTGGTCGATATAAGTCGTGATGCCTTTTACTAAAGCATATTCAAGACGTTTTTCAACAGACTCATTACGCCACTCAAGATTTTCTTCGGCTTTTTGCGTACCACTTTGACCACGGTATTTTTCAGCAACAGCAAGCAGTTTTTCGGTCGCTTCCTGACCACTTTCACCCTGGTTCTGGTTTAAAACAACATCTTCAACCGCTTCTTTCAGTTCTTTATCGATGTCATCGTAAATTGCCATCTGACCGGCATTCACAATACCCATAGTCATGCCTTGCTGAATGGCATGGTACAGGAACACCGAGTGAATCGCTTCACGCACCGGTTCATTACCACGGAACGAGAACGATACGTTCGACACACCACCAGAAATCATCGCATTTGGCAGGTTCTGTTTAATCCAGCCAGTCGCTTCAATAAAGTCCACACCATAGTTGTTGTGTTCTTCAATACCGGTTGCAATCGCAAAGACGTTCGGGTCAAAGATAATATCTTCGGACGGGAAGCCTACTTCATTCACAAGAACATCATATGAACGCTTACAGATTTCTTTTTTACGCGCAGCTGTATCGGCCTGACCATCTTCATCAAATGCCATCACGATCACCGCAGCACCATATTGACGGCAGAGACGGGCACGTTCGACAAACTCGTCATGACCTTCTTTCAGGGAAATCGAGTTCACCACGGCTTTACCTTGCACACATTTCAGGCCTGCTTCGATAATCTCCCATTTAGAAGAATCCAGCATGATGGGTACACGTGAAATATCAGGCTCAGAAGCAATCAGATTCAGGAAATGCACCATCGCACCTTGTGAATCGAGCATACCTTCATCCATGTTGATGTCAATGATTTGTGCACCGGCTTCAACCTGTTGACGGGCAACATCAAGCGCTTCGGCGAAGTTTTCTTCACGAATCAGACGCAGGAATTTTTTCGAACCGGTGACGTTGGTACGTTCACCCACGTTCACAAACAGTGAATCTTTGGTGATGTTAAATGGCTCTAAACCGCTTAAACGGCAAGCCGGTTCAATTTCAGGAATTTGACGAGGGGTAATGCCTGCAACAGCATTTGCAATCGCGCGGATATGATCCGGCGTAGTACCACAGCAACCACCGGTAATATTAATTAAACCGCTTTCTGCAAATTCTTTAATAAATGCCGCAGTTTCTTCCGGCGTTTCATCATAACCACCAAAGGCATTTGGCAAGCCAGCGTTTGGATGTGCTGAAACAAAGGTATCGGCAACGTCAGAAACGGTTTTCACGTGTGGACGCATCGCATCTGCACCCAGCGCACAGTTAAAGCCGATAGATAACGGCTCTGCATGGCGCATCGAGTTCCAGAAGGCTTCAGCGGTTTGACCAGTCAATGTACGACCTGATGCATCCGTGATCGTACCTGAAATCATGATTGGCAGTTCATAGCCCAATTCTTTAAAGACTTCTTTCACCGCAAAGATGGCAGCTTTGGCATTCAAGGTATCGAACACAGTTTCGATCAGGATGATGTCTGCACCACCTTCGATCAAGGCTTTGGTTGATTCAATATAGTCAACTTTGAGCGCATCAAAAGTGATGTTACGGAACGCCGGGTCATTCACGTTTGGAGAAATAGAGGTGGTACGCGATGTCGGACCAATCACACCTGCCACAAAGCGTGGTTTTTCAGGCGTTGAATATTTGGCACAGGCTTCTTTGGCCAGACGCGCTGCTTCACGGTTAATCTCGGGAACCAGATCTTCCATGTGGTAATCCGACATTGAAACGCGGGTACCGTTAAAGGTGTTGGTTTCAATAATGTCGGCGCCAGCTTCCAAGTAAGCTTCATGAATGCCTTGAATGATTTGTGGTTGAGTCAGCACCAGCAAATCATTATTGCCTTTGAGATCATAGGCCCAGTCAGCAAAACGCTCACCACGATAATCGGCTTCTTCCAGTTTATGGCGCTGGATCATGGTACCCATCGCACCATCGATAATTAAAATTCTTTTGGCAAGAAGTTCTTTTAAAGTGGTAAGTGTAGACATTCAAACTTTCTCAGCAGAAATCAAAAAAAACGACGCTAATCTTAGCAGATTAGTTGGCTGATTTCTGCTGAGATTGCTCAGAATGATGGATAAGCATGATATGAAAATTTGATAAGTCATCTAGAAAAACAACAAGTTTTAACATGGGGATCAGAAAATAATGCAATCTCGAATCTGATTCGATGCCTTACAGACAAGAAACAGGATCAGAAAATTAAGCTGATGCTTTCATTCATGAAATTGTCATATTGATAGCTTATGCTGTGCAAATGAAACTTTTGCTCTGCTTGATGACAGGTAGGGCATGAATCGTTTTGGTAGCAAAATATGTGCGGTTGCTAAGCTTAAATAAGCTGGAATCCTCTCTTAAGTAATTGATTTATAAAATCAAAATCTAGTGTTTTAGTCGGAATTAAACAGGACGAATAGCAGCAAGAAAATCCAAATAATTGCTTCATATGACAGCAGTTTGTCATATAATTGTCACAATTTAACTGAACAATATGGGGATTCTTGAATCCTCTATTCCTGCTTGCATGAATCCTAATCAAACTCCCGTAGATTCAGCACACGGGTCGGCTTCCCAAAAGTCGACCAATGTTCATGTGCCAACACCGAAATTCTTTATGCCGGTGTTCCTGACTCTTATTATCACTACGCTGATTTATATCGGCTTCCAGTTGTCTGCAGATTTAGCGCATGTACCGGCCTTGGGCTTGTATTCAGTTATTTTGTTAGCGACGGCACTTTTTATTGCGTTGAGCTTTGAGTTCGTCAATGGCTTTCACGATACCGCCAATGCTGTGGCCACAGTCATTTATACCAATGCACTTTCAGCTCCTGTCGCAGTGATGTGGGCCGGCTTCTGTAATTTCCTTGGGGTTATGGTCGCCAGTGGTGCGGTCGCTTACGGCATTATTGCGTTATTGCCAGTCGAGCTGATCATGAATGTCGGCTCCGGAGCAGGTTTTGCCATGGTTTTTGCCATGCTGATCGCGGCAATTCTCTGGAATCTGGGAACCTGGTTCCTCGGTATTCCGGCATCTAGTTCACATACCCTGATCGGTTCGATTCTGGGTGTGGGCATCATGAACTATATTCTGAATGCCGGTACTGGCGCTTCAGGTATAGACATGGAGCAGGTGATGAAAGTCGGTAAGGCGCTGTTATTCTCGCCTTTAATCGGTTTTGCATTTGCTGCAATTGTGTTCCTGCTGGTGAAAAAAATCTTCAAGCGTCAACTGGAATTGTTCCAGCCACCTGAAGGTAACAAGCCACCGCCACCATTGATTCGTGCCATGCTGATCTTTACCTGTACTGGGGTGAGTTTTGCCCATGGTTCAAATGACGGTCAAAAAGGTATGGGCCTGATCATGTTAATTCTGATCGGCTGTGTACCGTTGGCGTACTCGCTGAACAAGAATCTGGATGCACAACATATTCAATCTTTTGGCCAGTTATCTGCACAAACTGCGGATGTGATCTATCCAAATCATCAGGATATTCCGGATGAACAGGCCCGTGATGTGATCACCAAGTACATTCAGACCAAGGAAATTACCCCTGAAGTCGTGCCTGCATTGGCAAGCTTGACGGATCATCTGGGTGAGAAAGTCGGTAGCTATACCAGCATTAAGGATGTTCCTGAAGCTCAAGTATCTGAATTCCGTAATGACATGTATCTGAGCACTACAGCATTTAAGCGTCTGGATAAAGCAGAAGCTTTACCGGCAATGAGTGCTGCGCAGGAAAAAACAGTGGATGAATACCGTGACAATCTGGATTCATTCCTGCAATACATCCCGACCTGGGTAAAAGTGGCGACAGCCTTGGCACTTGGTCTGGGTACGATGGTCGGCTGGAAGCGTATTGTCGTGACGGTTGGTGAGCGTATTGGTAAACAGCATATGACTTATGGTCAGGGTATGTCTGCCGAACTTGTGGCAATGTCAACTATTGCAGCGGCAGATGGCTTCGGTATGCCGGTATCCACTACCCATGTATTGAACTCTGCAGTAGCAGGTACCATGGTGGCGAACAAGTCAGGTCTGAACTTCCAGATGGTGAAAACCATTCTGTCTGCCTGGATCTTTACTTTGCCTGCAACGATCTGCCTGTCAGGCGGTTTGTATTGGGTACTGTTAAAAGTGTTCTAAGTTATTTAGACATAAAAAAAGCTGCTCTAGAGCAGCTTTTTTTATGGGTGGAAGAAAAATTAAGGATGTAAAAGAGGAATCTAAATTACGATTAAGGCGACAGGGATGTCGCCGTTAGGCTGTGATATAGGGACATATCATCAGCTTAACAAAAGATTTTTGTTACTTTTGATCTTTCAAAAGTAAAGAAAAAAAGAAGCTATAAAATAGATCAACTTAAATCTGCCCAAAGCACATTCATAAGAATTTGAATGATTGAAAGCCTAAATTAACCTCTCCCTAACCCTCTCCTAGAAGGAGAGGGAACGCCCATTTTCAATTAAAGTTCTCTCTGCTTTAGGGATGAGCAGCACTGCTACGCAACGAGGGGAGAACTTTAAAAATAACGATTACCTTTCTTATGGAAAAATTGGATGAAGATAATAAAAAAATTACTTCTTCAACTTACTCAATAATCCTTTTGGCAACTTCTCTGTCGCAAAACCATATAGTGCAGCAAAAGGTAGTGCGGTACGCGCCAGATAAGCAACCCGCCACAAACCACCATGATTTGCGCCATGCATCATCAATTCAAGCGGATGGTTCAGCTTCACTTCAGGATTGGCCACCGATTCTGGATTGCGAAGGTCATGAATCCACAGTGCAGCCATAATTGCATTGGTGGTTTCAGGTGCAAAGGCTTCAACATCAAACAGGCTGGCACCGTTAAATGCGGCTTTTAATAGCGGATTCTTGGTCACGGAATAGGTCGTAGTAGAAGGGGCAATATTGATGCTGACCCGCTGACCTTGAGCACGAGCTAAGGTAGCACGCCATTGCTGAATGCGTTTTGCCAGCGCATAGTTCGGGCCTTGTTCAACCACCAGACAGTCACAAATACCATACGCCTGATCACCAGACTGAATCAGTTCATGCGCATTTTTCTGGAAAAAATGTTTGCGGCTTAAAGTGGAAACACCTTTGGAGATGATTGCCTGTGCCTTGGAGCGTTCAGTATATTTCACTTTTGACGCTTCAATCACTTCACTCGGAACCGCATAAACATCGGTCGGCGTACACATGTACATCAGGCTGGTATTAGCTTTTTGCTGGCTGACATGCTGCATGATGGCATCCATCGCCATGGAGACCCGAACATGCTTTTCACCATCCAGATAGGCAATTGCAGCCAGATCCAGATCCTGCTCGAACTGTAATAACCATTTGGCAATTTCAGGAATCTGGGTCAGCAAATTCGCCCCCAGTTTTTCTTTTAAAATATCAAGTGAAGTATCAGCAGGCAGGTCTTCAGTACATGGCGCATACAGCGTGGCATTGCCTTGGTTGATGGTATCAACAATCTTGCCCCATACACGGGTATTCGGCAGATCAATCGCTACAATATTGGCTTTCCATTTCGCCAGCCAGGTCAGAGGACCGGCTTCAGATGCTGCACCAAACAGCACCGTGGTTCGATCGGAAAGATCAAACCATTCAGGATGCACCACACATTCACGTAGGGCATTGGCATGACTGGTTTCCACGATGCCTTGGCTTTCCCAGCGCTCAATCTGCTCCAATAAGGCATCACCTTGCAGCTTTTGACCGTGGTAAGGCACATACCATTCTGGTACAGCTTTACTGCTACCTGTGAGTTTGAATGTCTGTAGTTGTTCAGCGGGCAGAGTTAAGGCATCTTGCAATACATACTTTTGACCATCACGATAAAATTCAAAAGTCTGATGGGCCTTTGCCAATCCATCTTCGGCAATTTTCAAGCTGGCTTCAGGGGAACTCAGTCCCTGTTCGACCAGTTGCTTAAAATGTACTGTGTAGTGTTTGCGCCAGTTTTTTTCTGATTGTGCCTGTTGAGAACTGTGTGGATTTACATTGGCTAAGGCTGCTGCGATGATCGCACGACCTGCTTTGGAGCTACTTGGTTTTTGTTGCTGAGACTGAAGAGGAAATTGAAGACCGTCTGGTGTAGTGGACATGCAAAATATCTCGAGAATGACAGTAATTAATATACAGATGTATATATTATCGCTGCAAAATTCAGTCCAAGATTGGCATTAAGTGACATCATCACTTTCTAATATATTACGAGATGTTTCAAACGAATAAGAGAGCAGTAGCTCTCTTATCCATTTTCAGCAGAAATATGAGGCTTAACTCATATGTAGCTTTATTCCTTCAATATTTAAAAAACCTGATTAAAACGGAACCTGCATCAGTTTATTCAGGAAATGCGGAATCAGGCGTGGCTCCAGAATAATCGTCATGACCACCCCGTAAGCCGCTCCCCATAAATGCGCGCTATGATTAATGTTGCTATTGCCTTTTTTGCCTGACCAAATGCTATAGGCTACATACAGCACAGCAAAAATAATGGCAGGAACCGGAATGAAGAACACAAAAATTAATTTCCAAGGTTCAAACAGAATATAGGCAAACAGCACAGCTGACACTGCACCGGAAGCACCTAGACTGGCCCAGCGCGCATCATTTTTATGCTTCAGGTAACTTGGCAGAATCGCTGCGATCAGTCCACCGAGGTAAAACAGGATAAAACCCAGGTCATACAGATATTGACGATAAAAGCTTTCAATCACGCTGCCGAAGAAGAACAGGGTAATCATGTTGAACAGCAGATGTGCACCATCCGCATGGATAAAGCCATGCGTAATAAAGCGGTCATATTGTCCACGTTGCAGTGCCGGTGGCCAGAAAATCAGGCGATTCATCACCGTCTCTTTGGAGAAAGCAATAAATGACACAATACAGGTGATCAGAATAATGGTCACGGTATGATTAAAAGGTAAATCAAGCATATAAATGATTCTAAGGGTGCCTATTTGCCAATTATCATGCCATTAAAATTAAGCTAAAGTTGTACTTTTATAATAAATCCGACAATTTTAGTTGATTTTTAAAAATTACCCCGCATCTTCAGTTAAAATGGCCGCTTGAGCTTGAGGAAATTATTGTTATGTCGACTGAGAACAGCAGCACTCCAGTTGTTGGTGAAATTCCCAACTTATTGATTACACCAACAGCACAAGAGTATTTAAAGGATCTACTGGATAAACAGAACACCCCGGGTATTGGTGTGCGTGTTTTTGTAGAGCATCCGGGTACTCCTCGCGCTGAATGTTGCATGGCCTATAGTGCACCTGATGAAGTTGTACCGACAGATTATAAGCAGGAATATCCTGATTTCCCTGCTTTTATCGACTCGCCATCTATTCCGTATTTACTCGATGCCGTGATTGACTACAACAAAGACCGTTTTGGTGGTCAGTTGACTTTCCGTGCGCCGAACTCTAAAGTGCCACGCGTGGGGCCAGATGCATCAGTAGAAGAGCGCATTACCTATGTCTTGCAGTCTGAAATTAACCCGGGTCTGGCAGGCCATGGCGGTAACTGTGCACTGGTTGAAGTTAAAGAAGACCCTGAAAAAGGTTTAACCGCTGTACTTAAATTTGGTGGTGGTTGCCAGGGCTGTTCAGCGATTGATATCACTTTGAAACAAGGTGTTGAAACCACATTAAAACAACATGTACCAGAGTTAATGCATGTCGTTGATGAAACGGATCATAGTCAGTCTGAAGGTGCGTATATGAAATAAGCTGTTCTATATAACAGTTTATTTATCGCATTTTAAAAACCTCGAAATTTCGAGGTTTTTTTATTTCTGGATTAAAAACAAGTGAATGTTAATGATAATAATTATCAATAGTAATTGCATTCAATTGAAAAGCTGTTACACTTCGTAACCGAATAAACATGATCTCTTCATAAATATTGGGGCGCGCAAGGTATGAATAACCCATTCTTAAAAACAACTTTGGCATTTGCTGTATTTACAGCTATGGCGGGAAATACATCTGCAGTAGAAGCTGTTGTTCCACAGGCGGAAGCGACTAAATTGCAAACGATTGTGGTGACCGCAACAGGTTATGAGCAAGATTTGGCTAAAGCACCAGCTTCCATTACCGTGATTGATCGTGAAGAATTAGATAAACGTGAATATAACGACATTACTGATGTACTGCGTAATACGCCCGGGGTCGTGGTTTCAGGTGCAGGTTCTGCACAGACCATCAGTATTCGTGGTATGAGTTCAAACTATACTTTGTTTCTGGTCGATGGTAAGCGTCAGTACGGCAAGGATGTCAATCCGAATGGAGACGATGGAGGTTTTGAGAAAAATATTCTGCCACCTATTTCAGCAATTGAACGTATTGAAGTGATCCGTGGTCCAGCTTCTACACTTTATGGTACAGATGCCATGGGCGGTGTAGTGAATATTATTACCAAAAAAGTGTCGGATGAATGGTCTGGCAATGTTGAATTGGGAACCACGATTCAGGACAGTAGCCGTTCAGGTGATATTAAAAATGCTTCTGCATATCTTGCTGGTCCTTTAATTGCAGATAAGCTTGGTTTGCAACTGGCAGTCAATAAGCAGGAACGTAATGAAGACCGTTATGTTGGCGGTTTTCGTGGCACGGAACGTGAAAGCTTAAATTCACGCCTGACTTATGCCATTAATGATGATCATGATGTACAAGTTGAAGCTAATTTCGTGCAGCAGGAATCAACTACGTCTGTAGGGGAAACGGTAGCACCTGCTCAAGGTGCTGCAGATTCATTCTCGCGTAATTATCGTAATGTTTATTCCTTAACCCATAATGGCCGTTATAGCGATAACTTAGACAGTTCATCTTATATTCAATATGAAAATTCAAAAAATCCAGATCGTGGCAATACGGAACTCGGCACCAAAGGGATTACCCTGGATACTTGGACAGCGAACAGTCAATGGAACTTAGCCTTAGGTGATCATACGCTGTCATTCGGGGGATATCTTAAAGATGAAAAACTGGTCGATAAAGCGACTAACCGGAATCCTAATGCACCTGAATTTAGTGAATTAACACGTTGGTCTGCTGCCGCTTTCCTTGAAGACACCTGGAGTATTACGGATCGTTTCGACTTAACCGCCGGCTTACGTTATGATCATGATGAAAACTATAGTGGCCATTTATCGCCACGACTGTATGGGGTGTACGCGGTAAATGATAACTTTGTAGTAAAAGGTGGTGTGGCTACAGGTTATAAACAGCCTGATATTCGTGCAGCCACAGAAGGTTTCTATAGCGTCACGGGTGGCGGTGGTTCACCCTTAGCAACAGGCCGTGGCATTATTCGTGCCAATCCGGACTTGAAACCTGAATCAAGTGTATCGACTGAATTAGGTTTCAACTGGAAAAATGATTATATCAATACATCGCTGACTGGCTTTATCACTAAATATGAAGACCGGATTACGGAAGTTCGTGCCTGCGAAACCGATACGGATGGCACCACAACAAACCGTAATAACTGGCAGAATTGGAAATGTTTCGAAGGGGATATTCCATTCTACTTTATTAGTGAACGGATTAATGTAGATGAAGCAGAAATTCGTGGTATAGAAGCAACGGTAGAAGCCAGTCTGAATGATTACACGACATTGACTGCAAACTATACTTATACTGATTCAGAGTTTAAGTCAGGTGCTTTTAAAGGCCAGCCACTGAACCAGATGCCGGAACACATGTTTAATATTGGTGTGGATTATGAGCTAAATGAGGCACTCAATGTATGGAGCCGCTTGCACCATCGTTCTGAAACCTCTGCTTACTTGAGCCGTACCTCTATGGCTCAGCCAAATCCAGGTTACCAATTTGTAGATGTCGGCTTTAACTATAAATTCAGTCCGAATCTAACAGGTAAATTTGGTGTCTATAACCTACTGGATGAAAAAGCTGAAGATATTGATGGTGATCAACTATTGGATGGTCGTCGTTACGGTATCAGTCTGAATGCAAAATTCTAAGCAAATGACAATATAAAAAAAGCCGCTTTATAGCGGCTTTTTTATTTAAATCTTAAGAATTTTCAAAGTATCTGCATGATAATAAAATTGTTCCAGATACATGCGTGCACGCTCACGTAAATGCCGTTGAGAAACCATTTGCTGGATTACCGGGCAGAGCAGATGCTGCAATTCATTCTGAATTAGCGCTTCATCAATATTCAAATCACGTAATAACTGATCAAAAGTATGTTCCTGATTGCGGACATACCAGGTATGAATTCCGTCATGCACTTGCTGCTGCAGATAGTCTGTCTGACGTATATGATCCCAGATGTCATGCCCTAAGCCGACTGTCTGATTCAGGTCCTGCAGCTCAATATAATTCTTCAAGACCGATACTGGCATGTCCTTGATTTTATGCCAGAGATTGGCCTGAAAATGATAGAGTTTCTCGTCGTCAAAATGCTGGTTCAGTACATGCTCACTCATCTGGCTGAGCTTCAGAATGTTCTTTTGCAGATAACGTGCAATGGTGCTATCGAGGTTGGTATCGGTGACATTTTCCAGAACGGATTTGCCCATTTTCATAAAGCGGGAAACCCCGGGCACGCTTTTGGCAATCATGGAGTTATCCATATAATCCTGAATGGAATGCTGGATCAATTGGGTAATCATGGCGGAAAATGCCGGATTATTCACTATGGTTTTAATCAGACGCTGCCGATGGCCACTTTTACTGGCCACATACTGGGCGATTTTGTCTACGGTCAGTACTGGAATCAGATCGGCAATCGTGGTGGTATCATTGGCCGGATGCACCAGGGCAAAACGGATATGCTCGGCAATCTGTTCAATCAGAAAGCTGCTGGCGGCAGTACCCAGAATCTGTTTTTGTAAAAGCTGGTTGATCAGTTCACAACTCCACAGCTCTTTCAGCGTCTGTTTACGTAGCCACAAATAAAATGCATGAAACTCGCTTTGAATCGTTTCAGATTGAGAAAATGCCTGATCGAGAAAATCAAGTTGAGCATCGATCAACTGCTCAATCATCGGGTGTTTCTGCATAGCATCTCTGAAACTTAATTTAAAGGAATGAGTTTATCAGCAAGCGGGTTTTTTAGGGTCTGCGTCTTGGCCAGAAAAGGCAAATAATGTTGTGCAACCTGTTTTTCTGCTTCAAGAATCGGCATATGCCCGACATTATTTAAAATCACTGGCTTCTCGGCACGTTTCAGCAGGGCATGTAGCTCTTTGACTACTTCGACATTAATGATCCGATCCTGTCTGCCCCATAAAATCAAGGTGGGTGCTTCAACCGTACGCGTCAGGCGGGCAAAGGTTTCCGGTGTATAAATCCGGTTTAGCATCACCACCTGATCAATCGATTTGCTGGTTTGTTCAGCGCGTGAAATCAACAGTTTTTCCTGTGCATGCCGTAACTGATAAGGAATCACTGGCGGATTCTGCATCAGCTGTTTGGAAACATCTTGCAGATCACCGGGTTTGCTGACGATCAGGTCTTTTAAGGCTTGAGGATCTTTGGTATAGGGAGTATTCCCCATTTTGTAAAGACCAGCACTATTGATTAAAAACAGGCTTTGCGTATCGAAAGGGTACTGCGAGGCATAAACTGTGGCAATCGATCCACCCAGAGAGTGGCCGGCAATGTGTAAATTTTCGTCCACATTTAAGGTTTCAAGGAACAAACGCAGTTGAGAGGTCACATTGGGCACAGAAACATCAAAATTGTCCGGAACTTTGGTGTCGCCGTTGCTTGGCAGATCCGGAATAATGACATGATAATAGGGCGTCAGAAACTGGGCGACCCGGTTCCAGTTGTCGCGCGTGCCGGCCAGACCATGAATCAGTAGAATGGATGGTTTGTTCTTGGCACCGCCTTCGCTATAACTCCAGGTGACCTCGCCAATTTTGAGGGTCTTGGATTTGAGACCGGCAAGGCTGCGTTCTTGTAACAGATGCTGCTGCAAGACTTTGGCAGATGTTTCATTTTTCTGGCTAAACAGTATTTGAGCATGTGTCAGGCCCGGTAATGCTATGCTTAAGGCAACCACGGCTGAACAAATCATTTTCGAGCGCAATTTTATTATTTTCTTCATTGACCATTCCCCAAAACAAACCCAGTGAGCAAATTGCTCAATCAAAATACTTCCATGTTATAAATTTGCAATTTTCATTCAAATAAAAACATTATTCTTCATTCTATTTTAAATCAATCCTTGCGCTTGTCACCCATTAGTTTTTTGCTGGATTGCATTAAATGGCTAGAAAATGTGATGTATTGCGCATAAATTCTCTGCAGAAATGAAATTAGATAAATGCTAAAAATTTAATCAGCTAAGATTTTTTGCAAGTGACATTCAAAAAAACTGGCAGTAAGATATTCCCACTAAAAACATCGGTGATAGAAAAGAATGCTCACAGCTCAAGAAGCTTTAGAACGTCTTAGACAGGGTAACCAACGTTTTGTCAGTGGCGATACCACGCATCCAAAACAACTTAGCCACCAACAGCGCGCAGAAATGGCAGAGGATCAGAATCCGTTTGCGATTGTCTTGGGATGTTCAGATTCGCGCGTTCCAGCCGAAATGGTTTTTGATCAGGGTCTCGGCGATCTTTTTGTGATTCGTGTTGCAGGTAATATTGTTGCACCCTCACAGGTCGGCAGTGTTGAATTTGCCGCTGCACGTTATGATTGCGCGATTGTGGTGGTGTTAGGTCACAGTCACTGTGGTGCGATTAAAGCGACTATTGATACCTTGATGTGTCCAGATTGCCCCCCATCGGCAAACCTGATGTCGATTGTGAACCGCGTACGTCCTTCAGTTGAAACTTTAATGCAAACTGAACTGAAAAATGACTTGGCAAAATTGTCCAAGCATGCAGTACGTTCCAACGTATTTGCTTCGGTGAATCAGTTGCGTCACGGTTCAGCCGTTCTGGAAAACCTGATTGGACAAGGAAAACTAAAAGTCGTGGGTGCTGAATATTCACTGGAAACTGGTGAAGTGACATTCTTCGATTTCTAATCACGATTCATCTAAATATATTCTAAAATAAGTTAAAGGCGCTTTATAAAGCGCCTTTAATATATGGATAAGCATTATTTAACAGAATCGTCTGTGCTTTGGCATTTGGATGAATCAGATCCTTTTGTATCAGGGTTTTATTACCGGCGACACCTTGCATAAAGAAAGGCAATAATTTCACCTTATATTGCTGACTGACCACTTTATAATTATTTTCAAACGCCTTGCTATAGGCCTGCCCGTAATTAGGCGGTATCTTTATGCCAAATACAATGACCTTGGCCTTGGCTTTCTGGCTCTGCTGAATCAGGCTGGCTAAATTTTTTTGAATCATTTGTGGTGGTTGTCCACGTAAGCCATCATTGCCACCTAACTCAATCACCACAAGGTCTGGACGATGCGTCTGCAGCAATTTTGGCAGTCTGGCCAGTGCTCCGCTGGTGGTTTCACCGCTGACACTTGCATTGACCACTTTATGCTGTTTCGGATACTGTTGCTCTAAACGCTTTTGTAATAAATGTACCCAACCCTGCTGGGGCTGGATACCATAACCTGCACTTAAACTATCACCTAAAATCATAATCGTCTTTGCTGAAACCCCAAGAGGTAACAGGCACAGACTGAGCAAAAAAAAGTAAGGCAATAGCCGAGTTTTCTGATTAAGATCTTTCATATAGGACACGTATGATTCAAAGCAGCAACGATTCGACCATCATGCCACAGGCTATTATTTCTGCCCAGAAATTGACACAAAAGATACAACTTTCACAAAAACAACTCACCATTTTTGAGGATCTTGATCTGGATATTCAGGCCGGAGAACAAGTGGCTATTACCGGTCGTTCCGGTTCCGGAAAATCCACATTACTGGGTATTCTGGCGACACTGGATCAGGCAAGTTCAGGTCAGCTTCTGGTCTGTGGCGAATCAGTGTCTAACTTGAATGAAGAACAACGTGCGCTAGTACGTTTAAGAAATATCGGATTTGTCTTTCAGTCTTTTCAGCTCTTACCGCACCTGACTGCACTTGAAAATGTAATGCTGCCACTGCGCCTGCAGCCCGGCTTTAAATATGCAGAAGCTGAGCAAAAGGCGTTGGCATTACTACATAAGGTCGGTCTGGATCGACAGGCGCAGCAAACCCCAAAAGTATTGTCCGGGGGAGAACAGCAACGTGTGGCGATTGCACGCGCACTGGTCAGTGAACCAAAAATCATTTTTGCCGATGAACCTACGGGCAATCTCGATGGTGAAACGGCCAAAGAAATTGAACAATTGCTGTTTCAACTGAACCGGGAACTGGGGACGACTTTGGTGCTGGTCACGCATGACCGCAAACTGGCGCAGCAGTGTCAGCGACATTTTGAACTGCTGAATGGCGAGCTGATTGAACATCCGAGTGGAGGATGAAATGAATCCATTATTTCGTCCCTTACTGACGCAAAGCTTTAAAACCACCGGAATTTATCTGCTGATTATTGCCTTAACGCTGGCGATCAGTGCGACCACTGCACTCAAGTTTAGTAACGAGCAGATCCAAAATGCAGTCGCCTTGCAGGCAGCAGAAATGCTGGCCGGTGATCTGGTGCTTTCAGATAATGAGCCTTTGCCGAAGCAGTGGCGTGATCAGGCCAAGCAGCTGGATTTAAAGCAGTCAGAGGTCACTTTCTTTAGCAGTATGGCCTATACCGATGCGCAGTTTGTCATGGTCAATGTCAAAGCCATTGATCAGGCTTTTCCTTTGCGTGGCGAACTGCGGGTGCAACCGGCAAAAAAATCGATTCAGTCTGGTGAAATCTGGCTCAGTCCACGAGCCATGGATTTGCTCAAAGTCAAATTAGGGGATCAGCTCAATATTGCCGATGCAGCATTCAAAATCACCGCCAAGATTGAACAGGACTCCAATCAGGAGCTTGGATTTTCCGGTTTTTCGCCGACCGTGATTATCTCCCAGGCAGATGTCGCACGAACCAATGCCATTCAGGTGGGGAGCCGGATTGAATATCGCTTACTCATGGCTGGTCGTCCGGATGATACCCAACAATATGAAGCCTTATTCAAGCAGCAGGTCAAGTCAGCAAACGGCTCGGCTGAAACGCCAGCGGAAGTACAAGGACAGGAATTTGAGGAGCAAAGCAGTCTCAGGTTGCGCAATGCCAGTGAAAGCAATACCCGCTTAATGAAGCCGATTGCCAATCTGGATACTTTCCTGCAACTGGCCAATATTCTGACCATTCTATTATGCGGGATTGCCATAGCCTTAACCGCGCAGCGCTATGTGCAGCAGAATCAGGATCATATTGCCTTGATGCGTTGTATCGGTGCTACCAAGCAGCAGATTCTATCGGCTTATCTGGCTTTACTCGGGATGGTGCTGTTGATTGCCATGCTAATTGGCACCGTGGTCGGGATCAGTCTGGGTTATGGACTGTTGCAATTGATGTTGCAGCTGATTCCAAATTTGCAGATTGAATTTTCAGCCTTAGCAATGTTGCTCGGACCATTGCCGGTCGCGATGCTGACCAGTGCCGTGGTGCTATTCGGCTTTGTCATGCCAAGCTTATTGCAACTGCTGAATACCCCGCCAATTCGGGTCATTCGCCAGCAGGAAAAATCAGTACAATCCATGCTATGGATGCTGCTGACCGGAACGCTCAGCCTGATTATTTTTAGTGTGATTTTGACTGAAAACTTGCTGCTGACCGCCTGGGTGATTGGCGCGATTATTGTGTTATGTGCAGTGCTGTATCTGACGGTATGGGGGGTGTTGAAACTGCTACGTAATATGAAGCTGAATCTGTCAGCCTATGTACGCACACCTTCTCAGACCGCCTTGCAGATTACGGCTTTAGCCTTGGGCTTGAGCCTGATTACAGTCTTGGCAGTCTTGCGTACCGATCTGCTAGATCGTTGGCAGCAACAGTTACCGGAAGGTACGCCGAACCAGTTTGTTTATGGCTTACCGCCTTTTGATATGCCGGATCTCAAAGCCCAACTTGAGCAGAATGGCTGGAAAAGCACACCGCTATATCCAAATGTCCGTGGGCGTCTGGTCGCCAAAAATGATCAGCCATTTGCCGAAGAGTTGGTTAAAAGTAGCAATACTTTAAGACGTGAGCTGAATCTGACCCAGTCAAACCGCTATCCTCAGGATAATGTGATTGTCAGTGGTGACGCGGTATTAAAACAAGTCGGCACCGTATCGGTCGAAGCCAATACTGCTGAAGAGTTAGGGATCAAGATTGGAGATAAACTCAGTTTCAGCCTGCCGGAAGGGATACTGGAAGCTAAAGTCGTTAATCTAAGAACCGTCGAATGGGAAAGTTTTAGTCCCAACTTTTTCTTTATCTTTGCACCCAATACCATGGATGCCAATGCCGGCAGTTATCTGGGCAGTTTTTATGTCCCGGAGGTAGATAAGGGCAAACTGGTGTCTGTGATCCAGCAATTTTCCAACACGGTGTTTATTGATGTCAGCCTGATTCTGGAAGAGATCAAACGCATTGTGAATGTGCTAGTGCAAATCGTGACCATTCTGGCAGTACTGGTCAGCATTTCCGGTTTTCTGGTACTGATGGCCTGTCTGAACCTGTTGATGGATGAGCGCAAACGTGAAGTGGCTTTGCTTCGATCATTCGGTAGTTCCAAGCAGAAACTGAAAACCATGATGAGTCTGGAAATTGGTTTTATTGGGCTGTTTGCCGGAATAGTTTCCTGCCTGTTTGCCGAAGTGATCAGTGCGATTGCCAGTTATAAAATGGATTTAATGATTCAGCCGCATTGGGAAATCTGGATTATCTTGCCGATCTTTATGACCACTTTATGTGCGCTGATTGGCCGTTATCGCCTGAGTTATCTGTCAGAGATTCCACCCTTACAAAGCTTGCGTGAGATGAATCAATAAGATTCATCTCCGTGATTTTTAAACTGGCTGAGAGTTAAAGTTTTAGTTGCTGTTGCATCATTTCCAGAATCTCTTGCCACAGTGGGCGAATGGGTTCAATCAAGGCCAAGTTATGTTGATAAAGCAGCACACAAAGGCCGAAACCAATCAGCAAGGCAATCAGATTGAACAGGTGACTACGCTGCATTTTTTGACCGATGTACCATAACAAGGTGAGAAAAGCCCCCATCAGCATGCCGCCAATATGTGCGGCATTGTTGATTCCGCTGATCATAAAGCCCAGCGCGAGGTTTAGACCCATCACCATCACCAGGGTTTTTTTATCCAGGATAAAACGTTGCTGTGGCAGCATCGGCAATAAGGCCAGCACCGTCAGTGAAGCCCCGAGTCCCATCACGGCACCGGATGCGCCGGCACTGACCGCAGGCAATAAATCCGGATTGGCCACACCGCCTTCAATCAGGTTATAGCTGTCCTGAATGTTCATATAGCCACTGAGCAGGCTGCCCATTAATCCGGCACACACATACAGGCCAATAAAATACATCCGGCCAAACAGCTGTTCGGCAACACTACCAAAAATATACAAGGCCCACATATTCAACATCAGGTGAATCAGGCCAAAATGAAAAAACATGCTGCTAAACAAGCGCATGGGTTCCGCTAAGTAGGTTAAAGGTGCATAATCGGCACCCCAGAGAATAGCGTCTCGGGTACTCGGCTGGCTAACATCCATGCCATGCATGGCTTGCCAGCCAAATAATCCAACATTGATCCCGATTAAAATGGCGGTGATCCACCAGAGATGCATTTCAAGTTTGCGATGTTCGACAGGGGGAGAGTATTCAGACATGCTATTTTTTTGCTGTGATTGTATATTTCGAATAAGCTTAACACGAAAAATTAAATTTTCAGGAGTAACGCACTGACATGAAAGCCTTTCTGATCCGCACGATGCTCGTCATCGTCAGTGTGATTCTGCTGGTTCAATTGTGGATCTTTGCCAGTCTGGCCTGGTGGCGAACCAATCCGGTGAACACCACCATGATGATGCGGATTGATTACTGGACAGAACCTTCCAAAGCGATTCAGCATCAGTGGCGTCCCTATGACGAGATCAGCCTGAATCTGAAACGTGCCATCGTCACTGCGGAAGATGGAAAATTTATTCATCACCATGGTTTTGACTGGGACGGAATTCAAACTGCGCTGAATAAAAACAGAAATCAGGGCCGTGTAGTGGCCGGTGGTTCGACAATCTCCCAGCAATTGGCGAAAAACCTGTTCCTCGTCAACAAGCGTTCATTTGTGCGTAAAGGTCAGGAGGCGGTCGCGACCTGGATGATGGAACGCATGTGGTCGAAAGAACGGATTCTGGAAGTCTATTTAAACTCGATCGAGTTCGGAGACAATATTTACGGCGTTGAAGCAGCGGCCAAACATTATTTTGGTAAAACCGCGCAAAGCCTGACCCGGGATCAAGCCATCTTTCTGGCGACCATTCTCACCAATCCGAAATACTTCCAGGATCATCGCAATTCCTCTGCATTAAATGCTCGTAAGCGGATGATTCAGCGCTATATGCGTTATGCAGAATTACCTTAATTGATGATTTGAGGAGAAAGCCCAAATAATTGGGCTTTTTTTTATGAAATTGTCATCAATTTGAAGCATACTTGGAGCGATAAGCACAATTTTAAATCCGCATAGGTTTGATATGAATACGGCAGCCAGCACAACTTCAGCACAGCCTGAATATACATATAATGATCGTTATATTAATCGTGAACTGTCTATCCTAGACTTCCATTTACGTGTCCTGGAACAGGCTGTCGATCCTTTACATCCATTGCTCGAACGCATGAATTTCCTGTTGATTTTCTCGCGTAATCTGGATGAGTTTTTTGAAATCCGGGTCGCCGGGATGATGGAACAGCTGGATCTGGACAATGAAAGCCGGAGTCCGGATGGCTTGACTCCAAAGCAGGTTTTAGAACAGATTTCTAAAACAGCACATGCCGCCATTGAACGCCAGTACCGTATTTTAAATGAAGAAATTTTGCCAAAACTGCGTGAGGAAGATATTTGCTTCTTGCGCCGTGGTGAGCTGACTCCGGCACAATCTGCCTGGATTAAAAAATATTTTCAGGAGCAAGTGGCGCCGGTTCTCACACCGATCAGCCTGGACCCTGCGCATCCATTCCCACGGTTGGTGAATAAATCACTGAACTTTATTGTCACATTGGAAGGGAAAGATGCTTTTGGCCGTCAGATTGATCTGGCTGTGGTACCCGCACCGCGTTCACTGCCACGCGTGGTACGTTTACCGGATGAACTGACCGATGGAAAAGAACATCATGTGATGCTGTCGGCGATTATTCATGAGCATGTGTCTGATCTGTTCCCGGGGATGACGGCGACTGGCTGTTATCAGTTCCGTGTTACCCGAAATGCCGATTTAGCCTTGAATGAAGATGTTGAAGATCTAGCCAAGGCACTCAAAGGCGAACTCAGTTCACGCCGTTTTGGCCGCGCCGTGCGTCTGGAAGTGACAGAAAATTGTCCGCAGCATATTTATGAATATCTACTGAATGAATTTGATCTGGACGACGAGCAGCTTTATAAAGTCGCGGGCCCGGTCAATCTGGCACGTTTGCTATCTAACTTTAAACGTCCGCATTTACGTTATGACTCGCATACTCCCATCATTCCTAAAGTACTGAAAAAATCTGAAAATATTTTTAGTGCGATGCATAAACAGGATATTTTGCTGCATCATCCATTTGAATCTTTTGCGCCGGTGATTTCATTATTACGTGAAGCGGCACGCGATCCGCAAGTGCTGGCGATCAAGCAAACCTTGTACCGTAGTGGACCAGATTCTGAAATTGTGCAGGTGCTGGCTGAAGCTGCCCGTAATGGTAAGGAAGTCACGGCAGTGATTGAATTGCGTGCGCGTTTCGATGAGGAATCCAATATTGAAGTCGCCAATGTACTGCAAGAAGCGGGTGCGGTCGTGGTCTACGGCATTGTCGGTTACAAGACTCACGCCAAGATGATTCTGGTGGTGCGCCGGGAAAATAACAAATTGGTGCGCTATGTGCATCTGGGCACCGGTAATTATCATGCCGGCAATGCGCGAATCTATACCGATTATGGTCTGTTAACGACGGATAAAGATCTGTGTGAAGATGTGCATCGTATTTTCCAGGAACTGACCGGTATGGGGAAAATGGCCAAGCTGAAAAAGTTGCTGCATGCGCCGTTTACCTTACATGCCCAGTTACTGAACTATATCGATAATGAAATTGCCTATGCTCAGGCAGGGAAACCGGCGCAGATTATTGTCAAAGTCAATGCGCTGACCGAAATGCAATTGATTAACAAACTCTATGAAGCCTCTCAGGCCGGAGTACAGATTGACCTGATTATTCGGTCGATTTGCAGTTTGCGTCCGGGTTTGCCGGGTCTGTCGGAAAATATCCGGGTGCGTTCAATTGTCGGACGTTTCCTGGAACATACCCGCGTGTATTATTTCAGCAATAATGGAAATTCACGTATTTATTGTTCAAGTGCAGACTGGATGGATCGTAACCTGTTTAATCGGGTCGAGGCCTGTTTCCCGGTCGAAGATGAAGCCTTGAAAAAACGCATCTATCAACAAGGTCTGTTGAATTACCTGAAAGACAACCAGCAATCCTGGTTATTGCAAGGCGATGGTACCTGGCTGCGGGCACAGCCAAAAGAAGGTGAAAAACCGCATAATGCACAACGTATTCTGTTAGAGCTGTTTAAATAAGTTTAAGTATTTAAAGAGGCTGAATATTCAGCCTCTTTTTTATTTCGAACATACAATTGAACTGTTTAAGCTGAGTCTGATCAGTTTTCGATAGATGTGTTTGACCTGACTATACATCTGATAATCTTTCATCTGAAGCTAGTTTTGTCGTTCGGTTTGCGATTTATGCTGACTCATTACTTGTAATAACTGTAATTCAGCGAAGTTGAGACAGGCTTTAACGCTGGGCTGGTGCAGGAGATAGTCTGCCAATTCAGTATGAATGTAGGCTCCACCGCGCAAGACAGTTTTTAGACTATCAGCGAACTGGGGTAATGAATCATGATGCTGCATATAGCTATCTGCGCCGGACAGCAAGGCTGAATAGATCAGTGCTGTGGAATGAGTATTGAGTATGGCAATAACGGGCGTATCTAGGCTTTGCTGTTTCAGCGGACGGATCACACTGATCTCTGAAGTTGTTGCTGCATGATAAAGAATCAGATTAGGCAGATGTTCAGTAATCATGGATTGTGCGGACAGCATATTGTCCGCATACAGCAGCATATCTGGCTGATAGCCGAGTTGCTGTAGCACGGTCTGGATTTTTGACAGGTCGAGTCCAGTCGGTGAACGAATCACTAAAACCGGTGCAGGCAAAAGGCTAGCCAATAAAACGCGATCCTGTAGATGCGATAGAGAGCTATACTGTGAATCAGGCAGATGCAAATGCCTATCCCAAAGAATAGTGATTTAGCTGAAATGTAGAGATTCTAAGTTTCTAGGCGGACTGGATGCATTCAATTCAAGATATAAAAAAGGAGCAACATGTGCTCCTTTTTATTATCTATAGATCAGGCAGCATCGTGCTGAGTGATTTTCTGGAAAATCTGTAATAGCACATCAAACTCGCTTTGCAGCGGTGTGCTTTTACGGGTTACCAATGCCAGGGTACGACTTGGGGCTGAATCGATCGCTTTTACCTGAATCTCAGGATTGCCTTTAATCATATTGGTATGGATCGCAATTTCAGGCAGCAGGGTAAAGCCCAGATTTGCAGACACCATTTCGATTAAAGTCGGCAGTGAGCTGGCTTTTAAACGGTGATCATTTTTACGCTCACCAATCGGGCAGGCACTCAAGGCATGATCACGCAGGCAATGACCTTCTTCAAGTAACATCAGGCGAGACAGATCCAGATCTTCTAAAGAGTTTGCTTGTGCAGCATGCTGATCAGATTTTTGGTAAACCAGATACAGATTTTCTTTGGCAATTTCAGCAACTTTCAGACCGCGGGTATCGAAAGGCAATGCCAAAGCCACCATATCCAGGTTGCCATGTTCCAGCTTTTCTACAATCTTTTCACTTTGCGCTTCATGCAGATGCAACTGGATTTTTGGTAATTGCTTATGTACTTCATCCAGAAGCTGGGACAATAGGAAAGGTGCAATTGTTGGAATGACGCCGAGATGTAGATCACCGGTTAGGGGTTCACTCATCTCACGACTTAAACGCATTAGGTCCTGAGCATCGGCCAGTAGAACACGTGCGCGTGCAACCACTTGTTCACCAAGAGGCGTTAAACGAACATTCTGGCGGTCGCGTTCAACAAGTACGCCACCGAGTAAACGCTCCAGCTCCATGATGCCGCCAGACAAGGTAGACTGGGTGACAAAGGAGCGGCGAGCAGCTTCTGTAAAATGTAGCGTCTCTGACAGTGTTACGAGGTATGACAGCTGTCTTAGGGATGGTAATGCAGCCATAGTGTCCTAATGTTTATGATTTAAAATGATCAGCAAATAATTCGCTAAGATATGGAATAAAATGCGGTGGGATATCATGCCCCATTCCATCAATTAATTCAAATTTAGCCCCTGAAATTGCTTTCGCAACGGCCTTGCCATGGCTAGGAGGCAGCAATCGATCTCGAGAACCATGGACCACCAGGGTTTCTTGTTTGATTTGCTTGTCCAGTTGCAGCAATGAGCCTGTACATAATATTGCTAAAAACTGTTGAAGTACACCAGCAGGATAGTAACTTCGCTTATATAATTTACGGGCGGTCTGCACCGCTTCCAGATGATTCACATAACCTGGCGAGCCGATGATCTTGAACAGTTTCAAACTATGATCAACAATGCCATCTTCATCTGTTGAAGCCGGTTTGTCAATCAAACTAAAGAGTTGCTTTGGAAAGGGCGGTGGCAACATCGGCTGGTTATTACTGGTAAACAGTAAGCCCAGTTTTTTGACTTTGTCCGGATAACGCGCTGCCAGAATCTGGGCAATCATACCGCCCATCGAAGCACCCAGCACATAGACTTGTTCCAGCTGCATTTTTTCAATCAGCAGACTGACATCTTCAGCCATATCATACAGATCATAAGGTGCACCCTGATTACCCAGACCCAGCACAAACCGGCTCATCATTTTCAGGGTATTCAGGCGCGGACCTTTGTGATGAACTTTTGAAGACAGGCCAATATCACGGTTATCAAAACGGATGATGTGATAGTCATTGTCAATCAGTGACTTGCAGAAAAAGTCAGGCCAGTACAGCATTTGCCCACCCAGACCCATAATTAGCAAAATGGTGGGATGTTCCGGATTTCCACCAACCTCGACATGTAGCTGGATCCCATTGCCAAGATCAACCTTGGTTTCATGCATGAACGAGGTATAAGGGGAAAGATTAAACTGTGCTGCGCTGTACATAGTCGCTGTCCTAATTAAAGGATATTTCGTTTAAAAAATATCCGTGCTATTAAACCTCTAAACCGCAGCAGGAATCAAGTCAGGAACCTGCTTGGTCAAGGTCAGACGCTGTTTGGCTGCAGTGGCGCCCAAAAGCACGAAACCACGTAAGGTGCCGTTAGCATCGAATGCTTTAGCCAGCATGCCATCATCAAATTCTTCAGTTTCCCAGATGACATCCACATCAACCGGAGCAGGCAATACCGTTAAAGGTGCAGCAGGCGTTTTAACTGCCACTGGCATAGCCGGATAATGTACAGCAGTATGTTCGCCATTTAAGGTTTTTGCCAAAGCGCGGGCTTGTTGCATGATCGGCATGACATAAGGCAATAAGGTGCCATTGACCTCGGCACAGTCGCCCACCGCATAGATATCAGCCTGGTTGGTTTCCAGTTGTGCAGTGGTTAACACTCCGCGACTGGTATGTACGTCTGCCTGTTTCGCCAAAGAAATATTTGGCTGTAAGCCCACCGCAGACAACACCACATCAGCGACCAAAGACTGACCGTTGGCCAGCGTGACCAGATAATCACCATTGTCCGCACAAGAGACTTTTTCGACTGTTGTGCCCAAGACAAAGTGAATGCCGGTTTCTTCAAGATTCTTCTGGAATGCAGTAGCAACATGTTCTGGCAATAAGCGGCCAAGTGGCTGAGGGGCTAAATCAATGACTGTAACCTGATGATCGGTATTTTGTAGGTCGTTGGCAAATTCACAGCCAATCAGGCCTGCACCTAAAATTACTACACGTTTGTCTTCACGTGCTGCCAGATTGTTACGGAAAGCTTTATAGTCACTCAAATTGTTGACGACATGAATGTCATCGCTGGCATCACCGGCAATCGCCAGACGTACTGGATTGGCACCGATGGCTAATACCAGTTTGCTATAATGTTGCGTACTTTCCTGACCATCTTTTTCCAGAACCAGCTGATGATCTTCCGGATGAATGGCTTTGACCCAGGTATGCTGTTCAATGCGCATATTCAGCTGTGCCGACATTTTAGCTGCATCGCCTAGTGGAATTTGTTCAGGTGCTTTATTGCCGGCCAGAGCATTGGAAAGCGTCGGTTTGGCATAATTGACCGCATCATCCGCACAGATCATCAGCAATTCATGTTCTGGATTAAGTTTACGAAATTCACGTGCTACGGCATAACCCGCCATACCTGAACCAATAATGACGATAGGATGCATAGTTGTTTCCATATGGTAGAGCTCCATGCTGTATAAATGGTAGAAGGGCATAAAAAAAGACCATATGGATATGGCCTTTAACTGGACGTGATTAGACTTCGATCATTTCGAAATCGACTTTAGATACGCCGCAATCCGGACAGGTCCAGTCATCCGGGATATCTTCCCATTTGGTGCCTGCCACGATCCCGTCTTGAGGCCAACCTTCTGCCTCGTCATAAATCCATCCACATACGATGCATTGAAACTTTCTCATGTAACTCTCCAAAACTGAGCAACTGTAGGCGTCAGCTTAAAATCCATAAAAGGCAAGACTCTAAAAGAATATGACTTTTTAACAGTGAACATATTTGGCTAAATTTTTACGCAGTTCTATTCATAAAGTAAAGTGAATAAAAGCTTAATCAGCGAAATTAGCAGCAGAATAGACGACACATTCCTCATTTATCTAAAAATCACGCCAATCAGCTTTTCTGGCGCAGGCGGTTAAAGGATAAAAAGCTGACGATGGCAAAAATGAGTGTTTATCTTGTGGGATAGACCAAAGTCGAGCAGTTAAAACTTGAGTTTTTAGGTAATTTAAAATTAGTGAAGTCTGGATTAAATTTTTTAAAATAAATCAATATAATAAAATCAATATCTTATAATTAAATTCCGAGTTTTTATTAGGCAGCTTGGCTTGTCCGTTCTATTCAAATAGGTTTAAAATTCCCATATTCCTTTTCTTTTTTTAAGATCTCCCATGAGCAATTTGTCTACTTCTTTGTGGTCTCACATTCGTACGGTCCAAGATTTTCCAAAACCAGGAATTTGCTTCTTTGATTTGACCCCACTTTTCATGGGCAATATTGGTCCATTGACTGACGCTTTGATTGCCAGCATTCCTGCTGACAAACTGGCAGAAGTAGAAAGCTTTATTGCGGTTGAAGCGCGTGGTTTTGTGTTGGCAAGCTTGTTGGCACAACGTACAGGCAAAGGTTTATTGTTGGTGCGTAAAGCAGGTAAATTGCCGCCTCCAGTGGTCGGTGTGGGTTATAGCCTGGAATATGGTATAGATCGTTTAGAAATGTCTGCGGAAGTTCAGTCCCAGAAAGTAATTATTGTGGATGATGTTCTGGCAAGTGGCGGAACCTTAAAAGCAGTGAATGAACTGGCTCAAAAATGTCAACATGAAGTACTTGGTGCAAGTATCTTCCTTGATCTTCCTGACCTGCATGCTGAATTAGGCCTGGATATCTGGTCAGTATTGGATGACAAATCTCAGCCTGAAGCGGCAGTTGCTTAAGTCATAATTTTTTGTAAAAAAAGCCCCGAAATTGTGGGGCTTTTTTATTGCCTGATAAAATGATCTTCGATTTCCTGAATCAGCGTATTAATTTGCTCAGGATGTTCCAGACGATGATGGCCGCCATCAACTGCCTGAATTTGCATATAGTCTTCAAGTTGTGTCTGAACCGCATGCATATCCAGAATTTCATCGCCCAGTTCAAGATAGGCAAATTGAGGAATGTCATGCTGTAAATCGTGATGCCCAATCGGCGGATAATCATCGCGGAAGTTAGGCTGCAAAATGGGATTAGCCACTACACAGGGAATTTGATACGCCTGTGACATTTTCAGTGCCCAATAACCGCCAAGACTGTGGCCGACCAGAATATCTGGTTTGATGGTTTCAATCATCTCATGATAAAACTCGGCGACCGAACTATAGCTCAGATTTCGGTAATCGACATCGATACAGTACTTGTGTACCACATCAATGGCATGGAACTTGGTGGATTCTCTGGAGGAATCTAAGCCATGTATAAACAAAATCTTAGACATAGTACATTACTCATTTTTATGGGATATGCCATATTGGTTATTTGTTGATTGGCACATCATCTTGAAGCTGAGTGTCATTGTAGAACGTCTGGGTATACAAGGCAGTTAGCTATTGGTCTAAGCCGAAGTTTTGCAGTGCAATGAATTTATATAAGACTTGTCTGGTTTAGACTTTAATCCCAACTGAGAGCAGCTGGGTGCTGCAATAAGTTTGAAGAAAGGGAATTTAAAAGAGTGACAGACGGGCTGAACCGAATGGTGTAAATAGCAAGATAGTGGATTTTTCCAAAGAAAAGCCGGTTCCTGAGAGTGTTTGCGCTACGATTTGAGAAGGATTTCTGCTATTCTATGCAACTTCTATTTTTTAACTAATCTTATTCGAGGCAGAGATGACGCAAAATAACGCTCAATCGACTTCTGAACAAATCATTTCCGAAAACGATTTAATTGCACAGCGTCATGCCAAGTTAAAGCAAATCGAAGCTCAGGCACAAGAAACAGGTAAGAGCCCATGGCCGAATACCTTTAAGCGTGAGCATTATGCCCAAGATTTACAAGACCAGTTCGCTGATAAATCTAAAGAAGAAATTGAAGCAGGCGAAAAGGTCTACGTCAAAGTGGCCGGTCGTGTGATGTTGAACCGTGGTTCATTTATCGTGATCCAGGACATGACAGGTCGTATCCAGCTGTATGTGGCGCGTAAAGAACTCGCTGAAGATGTGCTGGCTACCATTAAAGGTCTGGACCTTGGCGATATCATCGCAGTCGAAGGTTATATCGGCCGTTCGGGTAAAGGCGATTTGTATGTACACATCGAACATTTTGAATTACTGACCAAATCATTACGTCCGCTTCCAGACAAGTTCCATGGTTTGAACGATACTGAAGTAAAGTATCGTAAACGTTATCTTGATCTGATTGTTAACGAAGAAACACGTAAAACTTTTGAGATTCGTGCCAAAGTCGTAGCGGGTATCCGTGCCTTCCTGACTGAAAAGCGTTATATGGAAGTTGAAACGCCAATGATGCATGTGATTCCAGGCGGTGCATCGGCACGTCCTTTCGAAACACATCATAATGCACTGGACATGTCGCTGTTCTTGCGTATTGCGCCAGAGCTTTACTTAAAGCGTTTGGTGGTCGGCGGTTTTGAACGTGTGTTTGAAATTAACCGTAACTTCCGTAACGAAGGTGTTTCTACGCGTCATAACCCTGAATTCACCATGATCGAATTCTATCAGGCTTATGCTGATTACAAAGATTTGATGGAATTGACCGAACAGATGCTAGAGCGTCTGGCGATTGATATCTTGGGCACCACTGACGTGCCTTATGGCGATGAAGTGTATAGCTTCAAAGGTCCATTCAAGAAAATTTCAATGTTCGATGCGATTCTGGAAAATAACCCGCAATTTACTCCTGAAAATGTCAATGACCGTGAGTTCCTGGCAAAATTCCTTCAGGAAGAATTGAAAGAGCAAGTGAAGCCAGGTTTTGGTCTGGGCAAACTGCAAACCATGGTATTTGAAGAAACCGTAGAAACCAAATTGCGTCAGCCGACGTTCATTACTGAATATCCAGCGGAAACTTCTCCATTGGCACGCCGTAATGATCACAATCCACACATTACCGACCGTTTTGAATTCTTCATCGGTGGTCGTGAGTTGGCAAATGGCTTCTCGGAATTGAATGATCCAATCGATCAGGCTGAACGTTTTCAAGCACAGGTTGCTGAAAAAGATGCTGGTGATGATGAAGCTATGCATTACGATGCAGACTTTGTCGAAGCACTGGAATACGGTCTTCCTCCAACAGCAGGTGAGGGTATTGGTATTGACCGTCTGGTGATGATCTTTGCCAATGCAGCAAGTATCCGCGATGTGATCTTGTTCCCGCATATGCGTCATAAAAATGCTTAAATGCTGAATTCAAAATAACCCACCATTGTGTGGGTTATTTTTTGTCGATACATCTGAAAGCTTGAGTAAAAAACAACAGTTTAATCGTTGAAAATTAACATAGGAGCGATTAAGGTGAAGCAGAAAATAAACTTGAGAATATTCATCCCATGTTGCTAAAAAAACATTATTGAGTGTGTTACTGACTACGCTTGCGCTTCCTGCTTTTGCTCAGGGTCTAGTTCTAAATGATGCAAATTTGCGTACGGACCTAAACTGGTTAAACCAGCAAGGGGTTATTCAAATCAGTACCTCAACCTGGCCACTGAGTGGGGATGAAATTCAACGAGCCTTATCAAATGCGCAGATCAGCAATACTGTACAGCAGCGTGTAATCGATTCGGTTCTGGCTAAACTAAAGGCAGATAATCAACAGCTAAAATTGGGTGTATTTGCAGAAACCGATCAAAAAAATATTCCACAGGCTTTCGGGGATCAGCAAAAAGCACAATATCAGGCAGCTTTAGAGTTTAATGTTGGCAGTACGAATTGGGATGCCAAGATCAGGGTGAATGCTGAAAAAGATCCACAAATTGATAATGATCAGGATGTAAATCTTGAAGGTTCTTATCTGGCAGGAAAACTTTGGAATCAATGGTTGATTGCTGGGCAGATTCCAACTTACTGGGGCCCAAGCCATGATGGCAGCTTGATTCGTGGTGATGCCAGTCGTCCAGTCTATGGCTTTACAGTTCAACGTGCAGAACAGACAGCATTTGAAAATAAATGGTTATCTTGGATTGGGCCGTGGCAATATCAGGCTTTTGCCGGTCAACTCGATGACTATAGCGCAGTTCCAGACGCCAAATTGATTGGTTTGCGTGTTACAGCACAGCCTTTACCTTATTTAGAGCTTGGTGCCTCGCGTGCGATTCAGTGGGGTGGTGAAGGACGACCTGAAAGTTTAAGTTCGCTGTGGGATGCTTTTGTAGGTAGTAAAGATAATGGGGGTACAGGTGAACCAGACCCATCTAACCAGATTGCCGGTTTCGATGCGCGGTTAAATTTATTTTCTCTTACCCAAATTCCGGTGGGTCTATATGCTCAATATGTAGGAGAGGATGAGGCTGGGGGCTTACCTGCAAAAAAAAATGTATTTGGCTGGAATCGACTATTCTGCTAGTTTGAGAAATATGCCATACCAAGTTTATGCAGAATGGGCAGATACCCGTACCAATGGTAAAGCTCAAGGGATTTCTTATAATCATACGAATTATACAGATGGTTTTTATCAGCATGGTTATCTTCTAGCACATGCTTTAGGTGGTGATGCGCAGATGATTTCCGTAGGTGGGGATATTCGTATTGATTTTATGAACCGCTTATCAGGTCGTATACTTTTTGCTGATGTGAATCAATCGGAACGTGCCGCTGTTAATAATGCTGCTTTTGCTTTTAATGATGAAATTAAAGCATTGGATTTGACCTGGTCGCATTATATCTGCCCAGAAATGCCGCTTAAAATTAATGCATGGGTCGGTGATTCAAAGGTAAATGGTCGAGATAGCGGAGTTTCTTTAGGTATCGAAATACCATTAGAAAAAGGCTTGTTCAGTTATTAATTCTTAGCCATGATTAAATCCTGCTTAAACGCAGGATTTTTTTAGCATTTTGAAAAACTATAAACAAAAAAAACGCAATGATTGGGGTTGTCATTGCGTAGAAAAAGGAATGTCTTTCAAACTACTTCATTAACTGTGGAGAGAGTTAAATCTGATTCCTTACTGAATACAATCATAATAGGATGCATTCTCATATGACTCATCAGTATTCATGTTAATACATGTTAAATAAGGTTAAAAATATGAAGATTATGTGGGGATATTTGCATCATTTTTGCGCAATTTTAGCTTAAACAAAAAAGCTCTTCATCAGAAGAGCTTTTAAGAGCAATTTTTTCTAATTAAAAATGGAATACACCGAGGCCAGATTTAACTTCATCCAGTGTCACCTGGGTAATATCGCGACATTTATCCGTACCGGTTTTCAGGATATCCATGATGTAATCGGGATCTTTAGCCAGTTCAATACGACGCTCACGAATTGGGCCGATCAATTCTTTTAAAATACTTTCCAGACGTTTTTTCACTGTACCATCGCCTAAACCACCACGACGATAATGGGCTTTGAGCTCTTCCAGCTCTTCTTTATTTGGGTCAAAGGCATCTAGATAAGTAAATACCACATTGCCTTCGACCTGACCTGGATCTTCAATACGCAGATGATTCGGATCGGTATACATTGCATTGACGGCTTTCTTAATATCTTTATCTGTCGCATCCAGCACAATGGTATTGCCCAAAGATTTCGACATTTTTGCTTTACCATCAAAACCAGGTAGGCGACCAACATTGGAAAGAAGTGCCTTACATTCTGGTAGCAGGTCATGACCAATTTGACGGTTCAAACGACGCACGATTTCATTGGTCTGTTCGATCATTGGAATCTGATCTTCACCCACAGGAACAACCGTTGCCTTAAATGCTGTAATGTCAGCAGCTTGAGCCACCGGGTAGCACAAGAAGCCGGCTGGAATATCACGCTCAAAACCACGCATCTGGATTTCAGATTTAATGGTCGGGTTACGCTCAAGACGTGAAACAGTCACAAAGTTGAGATATAGCATGGTCAGTTCATTTAAGGCAGGTAAGCATGACTGAACACAAATTGTGGTTTTAGTTGGATCAATACCGACAGCCAGATAATCCGTCGCCACTTCAATAATGTTACGACGTACTTTTTCAAAATTGTCCGCATTATCAGTTAGGGCTTGAGCATCGGCGAGTAACAAGTGTTGATGGTGAGAATCTTGCAGACCTACACGAGAGCGTAATGAACCCACAAAGTGGCCGAGGTGGAGTTGTCCGGTAGGACGGTCGCCCGTCAAGATCACTGGACGATTATCTTGATTACTCATTATCTATTCCAAAGGGTAGTCAGTACTACAGCTGTATTTTAACGAATGGCAACATTGTACGGCATTCTGTTTTTGATTGTCAGCCAGAAAAAAAGCTGTCGTAAAAAAATCTTATAAATTAAACAAGTGAATACAATATTTTTAAGAATTTTGATTAAACTATCTGGAAAGAAGATAAGGATAATAAGTATGGCGAGCAGTTTATTACTATTATTAGATGATATTGCTACTGTTCTGGATGATGTCGCTGTCATGAGCAAAATGGCAGCAAAAAAAACAGCAGGCGTCCTTGGTGATGATCTGGCTTTAAATGCGCAGCAAGTGACAGGTGTGCGGGCTGATCGTGAATTACCGGTGGTCTGGAAAGTTGCCAAAGGTTCTTTTGTTAATAAACTGATTTTGGTGCCGCTGGCATTATTAATCAGCTTTATTGCAGGCTGGCTGATTAATCCCTTGTTGGTGCTGGGTGGTTTGTTCCTATGTTATGAAGGCGTGGAAAAAATTATTCATACCTTGCATACACCGAAGGCCAAGGACGCGGAACAGGCGCGTGAGCAATTGATTCATACAGAAATGGATTTGCACCAGTTTGAAAATGAAAAAGTCAAAGGTGCTATTCGCACTGACTTTATCCTGTCTGCTGAAATTATCGTGATTACTTTGGGAACGGTCGCCGCAGCCTCGATGCTGACCAAAGTGACTGTTTTAAGCCTGATCGCGGTGGTGATGACCATTGGTGTTTATGGTTTTGTTGCGCTGATTGTCAAACTGGATGATATCGGTCTGCATCTGACTGAACAGCAGTCCGATTTTAAACAAAAAATAGGACGTGGCTTGTTGGCATTTGCCCCGATCTTAATGAAAATTCTCTCCATTGTTGGGACCGCTGCGATGTTTCTGGTGGGCGGTGGAATTATTAACCATGCAATTCCTTTTATTCATCACTTTACTGAAGACAGTGTTGCTTATGTGCAGGATATTCCCAGCATTGGCAACATTGTCGGTGCCGTAACACCGACCTTGATTAATTTCGCAGTAGGAATTTTAGCGGGTCTGCTGGTCATGCTGGTCATCAGCCTGATTAAGAAAATCTGGCCTAAATCATCAAAAGCTTAAGGTGTAGAAATATCTGGATATTAAGCAGATTAAGAAAAGGAAAAGACTATGCGTTGGAAAGGTCGTCGTGTCAGTAGCAATGTAGAAGACCGTCGTGGTGGTGGTGCCAAAGCTGGCGGAATCAGTATTGTTGGATTGATTGTGGCCTTTGTGGCCTGGAAGTTTTTCGGTGTCGATCCACAACAGGCTTATCAAACCACCAAGCAGGTCACTCAGGGGGTATCGGGTGCGGCAGAAACACGTGGCCTGGAAAATCCCACGCCAGAACAGCAGGAGTCGATTGATTTTGTTGGAACTGTATTGGCAGATACTGAAGATACCTGGAATCAGGTGTTTCAGCAGCAGTTAAATCAGCAGTATGTCCCACCGAAACTGGTGTTGTTTAACGGCATCGTGAATTCTGGTTGTGGTACTGCTCAGGCGGCGATGGGGCCTTTCTACTGCCCGACAGACCAGAAAGTGTATATCGATACTGCATTCTTTAAAGATATGCGTACCCAAATGGGCATTACCGGAGAACAGAATGCCACCGAACTTTCCCGCAATGATCAGGCGGGGGATTTTGCGCTGGCCTATGTCGTGGCCCATGAAGTGGGGCATCATATCCAGACGATTTTAGGTATTTCTTCTCAAGTACAGCAAGCACGTCAGCAAGCAAGCGAAGTGCAAAGTAATCAGCTTTCAGTGCGTCAGGAATTGCAGGCAGACTGTCTGGCCGGCGTTTGGGCTTACCATAATCATGAACGTACCCAATTTCTGGAACAGGGTGATGTGCAGGAAGCGATGGATGCCGCCCATAAAATTGGCGATGACTATTTACAGAAACGTGCTCGCGGGCAGGTGGTGCCGGACAGCTTTACCCATGGCAGCAGCACGCAGCGGGTACAATGGTTTAACACCGGCTTGAAATCCGGTCAAGTTGCGAATTGTGATACCTTTAATCAAAATATTTAAATGACTTCGATAAAAAAAGGAGCAGATGCTCCTTTTTTTATTTATGCAGAAAACGCCGGAAGTTTCTTAATATCTTGATACTGACAAATAATGCAGCCAAAGCAAACAGTGCAATTGCAAAGACTGTATATTTGAGGTTGCTCATGTCATTTTGATAAAACTGCTGAATTTCTTGTTTGTTATATTCTAAAGCAGTTGCTTTGCCGGTTCGGCTATCTCTGAACTGGATTTTTTCAATATAGAACAGATTTCCCGCTTTGATTAAGTCAACAGTCTGGATTTGACGGGTATGCGATTGATTGTCTTCATCGCTACATAAAGCGCTGTAATGTTCACAGTTGATTTTGGCCACATAACCATTTCCTGCAATCAGAATAAAAATTGCATTGTCTGGTCGCTGGTTATTGGACACCAATACATACTGTTCGCCGGCTGTACTTTTTAAGGGAATGCTGGTGGCTTGCTGATAATGCTGTTCTGCTTGCAGAATTTCCTGAATTTTAGCAAAGCAGGTAAAACATAAGGACAACGTGATCAGAAAAATCACGCTGGCAAAACAGAGACGAAAAATGGTTTTGACAGTTTGATGCATGGGAGAAAAATTCAAAATAGAATGATGGGAAAGCAAAAGCCGAGTGCTGATCTGTATGTTAAATCATCATTCGAAAATACTGAAAAGAAACTTAACTCAATTCGATAAAAAAGCGGACTAAACTTGTTTTGCCAGAATACCTTGCTATTTAAATCTCTATTTTAACAACGCCTCTCGGCGCATAGTGCTCCATATCGCCCGATTTTAGGAAACCGAATGGGAAATTTCTTTTTTCTTCAGCTACTCACGGTGGTCTTTGCTCTGTCTATTGCCACGACCATGTTTAATAAGCGCGTTTTAGGCTTTCCGCAAGCGATCGGTGTCCCTATTGTCTCTGCAATCTTTGTTTTCATTTTGCAGTGGGGCGCCAGTTTACTGCATGGTAATCCATTCTTTAGCATCAATATTGACAATATCGAGCAGGCTGTTCGTCACGTCGATTTCTATGATTTTCTGATCAATGGTGTGATCTGTTTTATCCTGACTTCATCTGCGCTGAAGTTTAAGGTCTCAGATTTGCGTAACCACTGGCGGCCGATCAGTATTTTGGCTGGTCTGGCTTTGGTGTTCTGTGCAGTGTTCTTTGGTGTGGTGTTGTATGGTTATCAGTTCCTGATTGGTAAACATGTTGACCTGCTGGTTTTGCTCTTGCTAGGGGCGGCCTTGGGCGCCACAGATCCGATCGGCATCAAAGGCGTATTGAGTTCGGTTCGCGCACCGCATCATTTGATTGTCAAGCTTGAAGGCGAATCACTGTTTAATGATGCAATGTGTATTGCCTTATTTATGACCTTGCTCAATGTTCTGCAAGGTGAAAACTTTACGGTACTGGCAGTGCTGCAAACCTTGCTTTATGAAATTGTCGTGGCGGTGCTGATTGGTCTCGGATTCGGTTTTGCGATCTTGCGGATTTTGCGCGGTAAGCATGAAATGGAATCTCTGATTTTGACCACGGCCTTGCTGGCTTGTGGTTCCTATCTGGTGGCTTTGCTGGCACATGCTTCCGCGCCAATTGCCTGTGTGATTGGTGGTTTGATTGTTGGCAATAAATGGAAAGAAATCCTGGCAGATGCTGAAATTGGTGACGTTAATCATTTCTGGCATACGGTTGAGGGAATTATCAATTCATTCCTGTTTACCCTGATTGGTCTAGAATTGTTTATTCTGGACTTGAGTACCAGTCTGGTTCTGGGCGGAATGGTGGCTTTTGTGATTCTACATCTGGCCCGTTTTGCAGCCAACTATCTGGCCTTTGCCATGTTCCCAAAAGTCAGCAAGAAAAGCTATAACGGCAGTTTGACCATCCTGTCTTGGGGCGGAGTACGGGGCGGGATTTCTTTGGCCTTAATTCTGGCGGTCGCCAATGTTCCTCAGCTGGAAGCCTATAGCAGTATTCTGGTGGGCTATACCTTTATTGTAGTGCTATTGTCCGGTGTGGTATGTGGCTTGGGCCTGCCTGCGGTGATGAATGCGTTTTATTATAATCCCAATGAAGAGACGCAGGGCTTTAAAGGCTGGTATCAACGCATGTGTCATAAAATGAATCGTAAGGGTTTTCGCTATATTGTTGGAGAAGATGCCAAAGGAAATGAGACTATTACTATCTTTCAGCCAGAAATTCTGATTGATCAGAAAGATGCAGATGGCGTTGCCACGGTGCATCATCCAGATAAAGTTCAGGAAGTAAAAAGACTGGAAAATCCGGATAATTTCTAAAGATAAAACTTAGAAGATCAAGAGACTGTTAGATTGGTTTTTATAGTGAGATGAGAGCTTGAATCAGCGTATTTCATCAGGCTTAATCACTCTCCTATAGCTTTTTTACTGGGGGTGGATTGTGATTTTTGATTTAAATAAGCTATTAATGAGATGAAAATGACCCAGACAAGTTCAGCCAGTCAGGAAATGGCAGAAATGATTTTGGCTGTGGTCAATCAGATTCCGTATGCCAAAGTCGCCACCTACGGACAGATTGCTAGACTGGCAGGTTTACCCAAACATGCGCGATTGGTCGGATGGGTATTAAGTCATCTAGATTCGGACACTGATATTCCTTGGTATCGGGTGATCAATGCCCAGGCGAAAATCAGTGTGAAGCAACTGGACGAACATGGCCAGAATATCCAGCAGCAAAAACTCATGCAGGAAGGAATTTTTCTTAAAGGTGATCGCTTGGATTTAAAACGCTATCAATGGGATGGTCTGGTCAAGATATAAAAAAAATCCCCACTTGGTGAAAAGTGGGGATTTTAAACATAACTTAGTTGCGAATCACCATTACTGGGATATCCGCTTGGCCGAGAATGCTTTGCGCTACGCTGCCAAGGAACAGCTTTTTGAAGCCCGTGCGACCATGGGAACCAATCACGATCAGGTCAGAATTTAAATCTTTAGCTGCTTTGACAATCTCGCTATAAATTACCTGACCCTCAAGGAGCTGTGTATCCACTTCAACACCGGCACCAGAGAATTTTGCTTTGGCTTCATCCAGCGTTTTGAGGATGGAAGTACGGGCACGTTCAATCAGGTCATTGGTTTGTGCCGCAGAGATATATTCCGCAGCGATATAAGGGTCCAGTGCCAGCACTTGAACCACTGTGACTTTACTGTTAAATGCTTTGGCAATTTCTACAGCTTTATCCACTGCAGCATACGATGTTTCTGAACCGTCAACAGGTACTAAAATATGTTCAAAAGGCATTAGAATTCTCCTGAGGGGAATTTAGAGTTATAAAATTATGACGCGTTAAACCGGGTACGAATAGTTGTTTATACTTTGATCATAGCCTGTATTGTATAAAAATAAAACCAAGTAAATACATAGGTATAATATCTAATAGATTAAAAAATGAAGCACCTGTTTAGAGCTATTTAATTGGGTGATTTATTTAGCCTAAGTTAATAATTTATATGTAATTAATGTGATAGCCTAAGACAGTGATTAATCACATCGAATAGAGGTCGGGTCTAATTTTATTTGCGGTGACAGCTGTTCATAGCGATTTAAAATTGTTTGAGTTTCACCTGCATAAATTTTTTGCTGTAGCTGCCGGATTTTATGTTCTGTCACATGTAAACGCGCACAATGTAATGCAATCTGATTTTCCCGGGTTACCGCCAGTCGTTGGCTCTGATCATATTCCGGATAGCGCTCGATTTTCTGCTGTGCTCTGCTGAGTTGTGCCAAAGACCTTTTCTGCTGCATGCTCATCAGTTGCTGCTGATTAATCCACTGTGCCACATCACGTCTGACGCCATTATAATCTACGAAAATAGGCGAGATGGTCTGGCAGGCACTCAGACTTGAAAGGCCAATGAGTAAAATAAATATTTTGATTTTATACATCTAATGATTCCTCGAAGAATTAAATGGTGCTATGAATGCGTGAATTACATACTAAAAAACCCTTTTTTGTTTAAAATTTAAAAGTTTATTCCGTATTTGCATAAAGACTGAACATTTGTGTTTTAAAATGCTTGACGATAGAAGCTGAAATTACGATAATGCGCACACAGTTTACGGCTATGTAGCTCAGTTGGTTAGAGCACCGCACTCATAATGCGGGGGTCACAAGTTCAAGTCTCGTCATAGCCACCATTTTAAAAGACCAAGCTCTCAGCTTGGTCTCTTTTTTTGTCTTTTAAAAAGCACTGCAAACCATAAAAAAATTATTTGAAGCATCCACTAATTTTTGCAGTTTCCGCAAAACATCATTTTTCCTTCTTAATGTTGGGGCTATTCTTCATTTTACTGCCGCATAAAAAAATCGTCCAAGCATTCACTTGGACGATTCTGATTTACATCATTGAAAACAGAATTTAGCTACCTGCTTTCCAGCCATTCACGATTGGATAACGACGCTCACGGCCATAAGAACGTGAACTGATACGTGGCCCAATGGCACCTTGGCGGCGCTTGTACTCATTGATATCAACCAGACGAATCACTTTCTTCACGACTTCAGCGTCAAAGCCTTTGGCAATGATATCGTCCTGGCTCATATCTTCTTCAATATAAGAGTACAAGATTGCATCTAGAATGTCATAGGCAGGTAAAGAGTCTTGATCGACCTGATCTGGACGCAGTTCTGCTGAAGGTGGACGGGTAATCACACGTTCCGGAATCACTGGAATTTCTGAAATGCTGTTACGATACTTCGCCAGTTCAAACACAATGGTTTTATATACATCTTTCAGAACTGCATAACCACCGACCATATCGCCATACAGGGTGCAATAACCGACAGCTAGTTCAGATTTATTACCGGTTGCCAGCACCAGATTACCGAATTTGTTAGACAGGGCCATTAATAAGGTGCCACGTGAACGTGCTTGCAGGTTTTCTTCGGTGGCATCGACTGGAACATTACCAAAGAATGGGAACAGCACCTGCATAAAGCCGCTTACCACAGGATTGATTTCGGCAATACCGAAAGTCACGCCCATATTTTTGGCTTGAGCCGCTGCATCTTCGACACTGATTTGTGCGGTATAAGTATATGGCATCATCACAGCTTGAACTTTGTCTGCGCCAAGCGCATCTACAGCAATCGCTAGGGTCAGGGCAGAGTCAATCCCGCCAGACAGTCCTAGAATCACACCTGGGAAGCCAGAACGCTGTACATAATCACGTGTGGCCATGACCAGGCTTTGATAAATCTCAGCCATGGTGTCTAAAGCAGGTGCAATTGCGCCTTTGCTGAATTGCAGTTGTTCAGCATTAAATTCTGCAATTGCCAGATTTTCCTGGAAAGTGGGTGCCTGTAAAGCCACCTCGCCAGATTTGTTGAGCACAAAACTGGTACCGTCAAAGATCAGATCATCCTGGCCACCAACCTGGTTACAGTACACCAGATTGATATTCAGCTGTTTGACCAAGGCCGCCATGGTTTCAATGCGATGTTGTGGTTTACCCACTTCATATGGCGAGGCATTCAGTACCAAAGCTGTGTCGATATTCAATTTTGCCAGTTGCTGAACAGTCGCCAAAGACCAGACATCTTCACAGATCAGTACGCCAAATTTATGTCCAAGATACTCAAAAACCAGATGCTGATGACCTTCGCCAAAATAACGCTTTTCATCAAATACGCCATAGTTTGGCAACACTTGCTTGTTATAAACACCCAGTACTTCGCCATCTTTCATGACAGCAGCCGAGTTATAACGCTGACCATCTTCAGTTTGATTAACAAAACCAAAGACCATGACAATATCTTTTACTTCAGTCAGTTTTTCAAAAGCCGCTTTGGTGCGTTTCACCAGGCTCGGGCGAATTAATAAGTCTTCTGCAGGGTAGCCCAGCGTTGAAAGTTCAGGAAAGATAATCAGATCCGCTTTATCTTTTTTAGCCTGATTGGCCAGATCAATCATTTTTTGCGTATTTGCATCCAGATTGCCCACATGTGGAGAGAATTGAGCAATCGCAATTTTAAAACTTTTCATTCCAAGTAAATCCTATTCCTATAGGTTGATACACTAAATTACTGATTTTTATAATTCTAATTATTCAGTTGAGTGCACTTCGATATTCATAAAATGCCAAATGGCTTAAATAAAAAAACTTTTTATCTCATGATCATTGAATCTTAATGTGCGATGCAAAATAATCATACCGGCCTATTTTATCGAAATTTTATCGATAAGCTAGAGTTGATTTAGCAGAACAGGCATTGAGTGAAAAAAGTTATTATATAAAATTAGAAAATATGCTGATTTTTTATGCATCTAGGCTTATGTAGATTTAAAGACTGAAATCTAAATTTTGGCTTTTAAAATATGCCTTAGCTATATTGTTTGGAATTAAACTGATTAAATATCATCTGTTTATTTTTGGATTTAAAATAATATTCGGAATTTTTTTTAGAAAAATATCCCGGGCAATATCGCCTTGTTGTTCAATATTGTAGGTTGAAAATGATTTGTTGGGATTAAATTGATATTTGTACGGATTATATTTTCCCAAGCTGAGAAAATAAGCACTTTGTAAAAATGCCCCTTTTAAAAGCACATTGATCTGACATTGGTGTTGATAAATATGCGCCATCTCATGAATAAATAGTGCCTGATAAGATAAACTCTCGCGCGAATAATCTTCCCGATAATTTAAATTGCGTACATGGATGTAGCCACTGGGCGCCATAATGACATGTTTGGATTGCCAAGGCAGGTAGGGGTGATTCATGATTTTAACGCGAGAATAATCGATCAGGTTGCCAAATACTTGTTGGGAAATTTTGATTTCACCAGACGTTAAACTGCGGCACTTAAACTGTTCAAAATGAACCAATCTCAAAATAAAGGGCAGAAAATACAACAGCATTCAATATACGTCCTGTTTTTAGGTGACTTAATCCGTGAATATGATTTTGATATATTCATTTTAAAACGTTTCAGGTCAATTTTTTGTAGGCTTTTGTCAGTGCTAAAAAAACCACCCGGGTGGGTGGTTTTCTTGAGTCTTTCGACGCGGTTCGAATTAACGAACGATATCGCGTTGAACTTCGCCAGTATAAAGCTGACGAGGACGACCGATCTTGTAAGGACCGCTGTGCATTTCTAACCAGTGGCTGATCCAGCCAACAGTACGTGCAAGCGCGAAGATCACAGTAAACATTTCTGTCGGGATACCAATCGCTTTAAGGATGATACCTGAGTAGAAGTCTACGTTAGGGTATAGGTTACGCTTGATGAAGTATTCGTCAGAAAGCGCGATACGTTCAAGTTCCATAGCCAATGCAAGCTGTGGATCATTGATGCCAAGTGCACCAAGAACTTCGTCACAAGTTTCTTTCATTACTTTCGCGCGTGGATCGAAGTTTTTGTAAACTCGGTGACCAAAGCCCATCAGTTTAACTTCTTTAGTCTTCACTTTTTCCATGAAGCCAGCAACGTTTTCTACAGTGCCGATTTCGTCAAGCATCTTAAGAACAGCTTCGTTCGCGCCGCCATGAGCAGGACCCCAAAGTGCAGAGATACCAGCAGCGATACATGCATACGGGTTAGCACCAGTAGAACCAGCTAAACGTACGGTAGACGTAGAAGCATTTTGTTCGTGGTCAGCATGAAGCGTGAAGATACGGTCCATTGCTTTTGCAAGGATTGGATCAACTTTGTAATCACGATCTGCAGGAGTAGCAAACATCATGTGCAGGAAGTTTTCTGCATAACCAAGGTCATTACGTGGGTAAACGAATGGTTGACCAATGGTGTACTTGTAGCTCCAAGCCGCCAGCGTAGGAATCTTCGCGATTAAACGAATCGCAGTGATTTCACGGTGGTTCACATCTTCGATGTCAAGGTTGTTGTGATAGAACGCAGACAACGCACCAACCACACCTACCATGATCGCCATAGGATGCGCATCACGACGGAAACCATTGTAGAAACGGCTAACTTGATCGTGAACCATCGTATGGTTACGTACTTTAGCGTCAAATTCTTCTTTTTGCTCAGCAGTTGGAAGTTCGCCATTTAACAATAAATAGCAAGTTTCCAGGTAATCAGCTTTAGTCGCCAATTGATCGATTGGGTAGCCGCGGTGTAAAAGTACACCTTTGTTACCATCGATGAACGTGATTTTAGACTCGCACGCAGCTGTCGCCATAAAACCAGGATCAAAAGTAAAGTGACCTGCAGCCAACACATCTTTAACGTCGATTACATCTGGGCCCAATGTGCCGCTGTAAATTGGTAGTTCAATTTCTTTGCCATCAAGCTGTAAAACGGCTTTCTTGCCAGTTGCTTCAGACATTCAATAGATCTCCTGTCCTGGTGAATGTATATCCGCTTTGTCTATCAATCTTTTAATGCACAAAACGGACGGATCAAAAATTTGCTATAAGATTAGTGAGTACTGAAATTTTGTCAATTATACTTATGGATGAAAAATGACGGCCGCACAGCAGTTTAGTCACATTCGCTCAGTATAAAAAGTTCAGTAAAATCACAGCATCAAACCTCTATAATAAGTCAAATTGATGCAGAGGTGCAGAAAAAAATAGACTGCTTGGGGCATTTGTAAGCGTTTTTTCCTAGCAAGAAATGCGGGCGAAAATAGTGAAAGATTAAGGTGAGCATGCTTAAAACTATATAAATCTCATAACTTACATCGTTTTTGCCAAGCTGAATTTAACAGGTAGAATTATAAATAAAAGCAATTAATTGAATTTTGAATATGGTTCAATTGATTAAAAAATAGCTTAATAAATGGCCAGTTTTGCAGCAAAGGTAAGCAGTATAAAAATAAATGAATGATTTTTTGAATCTAAATGCTTCAAATCGATTGAAAAACCCATCGTGTGGTGTACTAAGTCGCTATTTAACATCAGGTTATCTGAATCACTGCGCTGCTGATGAATTGGGACAATTGGTCTGTTAAATCTAGACACTTGATTTAAATCTGAATTAAAAAGAGATTTAAATAATATTTGTGATGGAACTGTGCATCTTTAGTCTAAAACTCAAACATGATCCTGTAGGCTGAAAACCGAGTAAATTAATCATCTTAATTATTTAAAAACAATCATATAGATAGGAATTGAAAGAGTGGAATAATATATAAAGTCTGACTTATTGTTGTTAATGATTCTTATTTAATGGTTTTTTATCCAAAAAGCCAAATTCAGCCGTTTGTATTTTAATAGTTCACGTTTTATAATTCAGTGTCGTTTTGATTTTAGGCATGTATTTGCCTGAGAATGCCAGCTTTCCTTCGAATTAATTCCAACAAACTCCGGATGGAGTTTTTACTTACAGGATGCCCGCTGTGAAAAGCAACAGACCTGTCAATTTGTCCATGGGTCAAGTTTTAGAAGTAAACTTAAAATCACCCGTGGCTATTGCATCAATTCTACACCGTCTTTCAGGTGTTATCGTATTCTTACTCGTACCGGTCCTTCTATGGATTTTAGACAAGTCATTGTCTTCGCCTGAAGGTTTTGCGCAAGTTCAAGAAATCTTTAACGGTTTCATTGTTCGCTTTATTGTATGGGTATTTGTCGCCGGCATGATTTTTCACTTTATTGCGGGTGTTAAGCATTTACTTGCTGACATTGGCGTTGCTGAAGAACTAGAAAGTGGCCGTGTTGCATCTACTATCGCATTAATCTTGTCTGCAATCGGTATTGTTGCAGCATTTGTATGGATCGTACTCTAATGAAAAGCGCTACTGGTTTAACAGGTTCAGGTTCTCGCGATTGGTTTCTCCAACGTGTCAGTGCTGTAGTTCTAGCTGTTTATACCGTTGTTGTACTGGGTTGGATTCTACTGAATGGTGGTTTCAACTTTGAACAGTGGTACGGCTTTATGATGACAGTTCCAATGAAGATCATGTCTTTGTTGGCGGTCTTATCTCTTGTTGCACACGCATGGATCGGCATGTGGCAGGTATTCACGGATTATGTGACTACTCGTCAAATGGGTCCTTCAGCTTCAGGTTTACGCCTTGTACTGACTTCAGCAGTAATCATTGCTGTACTTGCATATGCAATCTGGGCGATCCAGATTTTTTGGGCGAATTGATAGGAAACAATCATGGGCGCTATAAACCCTAAAGAAGATTACACAAATATTCCGCACGAAACTTTCGATGCTGTCATCGTTGGTGGTGGTGGTTCAGGTATGCGTGCGTCTTACCAACTTGCTCAAGCTGGTTTGAAAGTTGCGGTGCTGACTAAAGTATTCCCAACTCGTTCGCACACTGTTGCAGCGCAGGGTGGTATTGGTGCATCTCTTGGTAACATGCAAGAAGATAACTGGCACTACCACTTCTACGACACAGTTAAAGGTTCGGACTGGTTAGGTGACCAAGACGCAATCGAGTTCATGACTCGTGAAGCGCCTCAAGTGGTTTATGAACTTGAACACCTGGGTATGCCATTCGACCGTAATGCTGATGGTACAATTTACCAACGTCCATTCGGTGGTCACTCAGCAAACTACGGTGAAAAAGCTGTGCCACGTGCATGTGCTGCTGCCGACCGTACCGGTCACGCACTTCTTCACACACTTTATCAAAGCAACGTGAAAATGGGCACTCAGTTCTTCGTAGAATGGATTGCGCTTGACCTGATCCGTAACGAAAAAGGCGACGTTCTAGGTGTTACAGCAATTGATCAGGAAACTGGTAAAATTGCAGTATTCCAAGCAAAAGCGACTTTGTTCGCTACTGGTGGTGCTGGTCGTGTTTACCGTGCATCTACAAACGCTTATATCAACACTGGTGACGGTCTTGGTATGGCAGCTCGTGCAGGTATTCCATTGCAAGATATGGAATTCTGGCAATTCCACCCAACGGGTGTTGCGGGCGCAGGCGTATTGTTGACTGAAGGTTGTCGTGGTGAAGGTGCAATCCTTCGTAACAAAGACGGCGAACCATTCATGGAGCGTTATGCACCAACTTTGAAAGACTTGGCGCCACGTGACTTCGTATCACGTTCTATGGACCAAGAGATCAAAGAAGGTCGTGGTTGTGGTCCTAAAGGCGATTACATCCTGCTTGATATGACGCACTTGGGTGCTGACACGATCATGAAACGTCTTCCATCTGTATTCGAGATTGGTAAGAAATTCGCGAACGTTGACATCACTAAAGAGCCAATTCCTGTAGTACCAACAATCCATTACCAAATGGGTGGTATTCCGACGAATATTCATGGTCAGGTGGTTGTTCCTGAGTCTCGTGAAACTGAAGCGCTTGTTGCTAACTACAACAAAGACACTGACGTTTACTCTACAAATGCCGAAGGTCGTGATTTTGCTAAGCCAGTAAAAGGCTTCTATGCAATCGGTGAATGTTCATGTGTATCTGTACACGGTGCGAACCGTCTAGGTACGAACTCATTGCTTGACTTGGTGGTATTTGGTAAGGCTGCTGGTCAACATATCATTGAATATGTGACTAAACAGCACGATGGCGAATATGAGCCACTTCCAACAACTGTGCTTCAAGAAACTGTTGAACGTATTCGTAAACTTGACGAATCGACTACAGGTGAGAATGCTCAAGAGGTTGCTGATGCAATCCGTGACATCGTTCAAGACCACGCTGGTGTATTCCGTACATCTGCGCTTCTAGACGAAGGTGTGAAGCAGATTCTTGCAATTGAACCGCGCGTACGCAATATTCACTTGAAAGACAAATCTAAAGTATTCAACACTGCACGTATTGAAGCACTTGAAGTTGAAAACTTGTATGAAGTTGCGAAAGCAACGCTTATTTCAGCTGCTGCTCGTAAAGAATGCCGTGGTGCACATACGGTTGTAGACTTTGAAGAGTCTCCAGACCATGCTGAATACCCATATGGTCGTCGTGATGATGAGTGGATGAAGCACACTTTATGGTTCTCTGCGGATAACCGTCTAGAGTACAAGCCAGTTCGTTACCGTCCATTGTCGGTTGACGCGATTCCACCTAAACCACGTACATTCTAATCAGGAGAATTCAGATGAGTAGAGGTACTCGTACATTTCATATCTACCGCTACGATCCTGACAAGGATAAAGCACCGTACATGCAAACTTTCAAACTTGAACTGACTGATAAGCACCGTATGTTGCTTGATGCACTTCTTGCATTGAAAGTACAGGACGAGACTTTAACGTTCCGTCGTTCATGTCGTGAAGGTATTTGTGGTTCTGATGGCGTGAACATCAATGGTAAAAACGGTTTGGCGTGTCTTTGGAACCTGAACGATTTACCAAATGAAATTACTGTTCGTCCATTGCCTGGTCTTCCTGTAGTGAAAGACTTGGTGGTTGACATGAACCAGTTCTATGATCAGTACAACAAGATCCATCCATTCTTGATCAACAACCAGCCTGCACCTCCTAAGGAACGTTTACAGTCTCCTGAAGAGCGTGAGCATCTTGATGGTCTGTATGAATGTATTCTATGTGCATGCTGTTCAACTTCATGCCCGTCATTCTGGTGGAACCCGGACAAGTTCTTGGGTCCTTCAGCATTGTTGAATGCTTACCGCTTCATCATTGACTCGCGTGATACGGGTACACAAGAGCGTTTGGCTCGTCTTGACGATCCATTCTCATTGTTCCGTTGTAAAGGCATCATGAACTGTGTATCTGTATGTCCTAAAGGCTTGAACCCAACAAAAGCAATCGGCCACATCCGTAATATGCTTTTAGATATGGCAGGTTAATAGGCTGCTTCTAGTAGTTTAGAAAAAAGCACATCTTTGGGTGTGCTTTTTTATGCAAACTATTGGAAAAGTTAAGAAATCATAAGATAAAAATAAAGACCCTATACTTAAAATGTATAAAGTTGAGTGCAACAGTCAGGAAAAGGGTAAGGGCTTTGAGCGCCATATAAGAAGAACATGTGATTATTTTGAGTATTTATGATTTTTAGATGTAAAACTGACCTGAAAAATAGCAAGAACGATGTTATTATATAACGGAAATTTAAGGAGGGAGTGGATTGAAAGGTTTGCTCTCTTTTTATTTATCGGAAATGCTTAGGACTTAAGTCTACATTGAATCTATTTTTGAGATAAAGCACCATATATTAGAGTAAAATATCTGAACTGTATTTAGCCAATTTATGGAAGGTATGTGTCAAAAAAATCAATTGAAAAGTTGAGAACATGTTAGCATTTAGCCCATGACTATGTTTAAAAAATGCCACGCCAGGTACATTTTTTAAACACTGCATAATCAGGGACTGGTATATAAAAGGTAGACCCGAGTCGCTTTAGAAAAAATCTTTGTTAATGCTTGCTTTTTTCTAAGTCGATTTGCAAAAAATTGCCCGGTTTCGATCGGGTATTCAATGAGTGATGATGCCGCTGAGGGGCGTTATTGTTCATTAAACATATCAAGATTTTCTTGGTGTGGTGATAACGCCTCATGGCTTATGCCTTATGGGGGACTAGTATCATATTACCAATTTGATGCTAATAATCCTGGGTTTTGCTTAAAAAGCATCCTGAAAATGTTTTTGCAATAGGAAATGGGTCCACAAATGCAAGAAGTTGCTGACGCTCTGCGTCTTGACACTGAACTTTCCGCTGATAGTGCAGCGTATATTGAAGAACTTTATGAGCAGTATCTGACTGCTCCAGACTCAGTGGGTGCTGACTGGAGAGCGTACTTCGATAAATTCCCAAAAGGTGATCAACCACACAGTAATGTACGTGAGCAATTCCTACTTTTAGGTCGCAATTCAAGCCGTATTCAGCCTATTGTTCAGTCGACAGTCAGCTCAGAGCATGAACGTCGTCAAATTGGCGTGCTACAGCTGATTGCTGCGTACCGTAACCGTGGCCACCAGAAAGCAAAACTGGATCCATTAGGTTTGGCGAAGCGTGAAGTTGTGCCTGATCTAGATCTTGCTGCGCATGGTTTGACTCAGTCTGACTTAGACACAGTATTCAATACTGGTAACCTGGCGATCGGTAAAGAAGAAGCGACTTTGGCTGAAATGGTTCAGTCAATGGAAGCCACTTACTGTGGTTCAATCGGTGCTGAATACATGCACATCGTGGACACCAAAGAAAAACGTTGGATTCAACAACGTCTAGAAAGTGCACGCGGTCAATATGGCTTCAATGCTGATCAAAAGAAACATGTCCTTGAGCGTTTAACTGCGGCTGAAGGCCTAGAAAAATATCTTGGTAATAAATTCGTTGGTGCCAAACGTTTCGGCGTTGAAGGTGGTGAAGCATTCATCCCGATGGTCAACGAAATTATTCAGCGTGCAGGTTCTGTAGGCTGTAAAGAAGTTGTGATCGGTATGCCTCACCGCGGCCGTTTAAACCTTCTTGTTAACATCATGGGTAAGAACCCGGCTGACCTGTTTGGTGAGTTCGAAGGTAAGTCTATTCACAAGAAAGGTTCTGGTGACGTTAAGTATCACCAAGGCTTCTCTTCAAACGTGATGACTCCAGGTGGCGAAGTTCACTTGGCATTGGCGTTTAACCCGTCACACCTTGAAATCGTTGGCCCTGTGGTTGAAGGTTCAGTACGTGCACGTCAAGTACGTCGTAAAGACATTGGCGGCGATGACGTATTGCCATTAATCGTACACGGTGATGCTGCATTTGCAGGTCAGGGCGTTAACCAGGAAACTTTCCAGATGTCACAAACTCGCGGTTATACCGTGGGTGGTACAGTGCACATTGTAATTAACAACCAGGTTGGTTTCACGACGTCTGATCCACGTGACGCACGTTCTACAGAATACTGTACTGACATCGCAAAAATGATTCAGGCACCGATCTTCCATGTGAATGGTGATGATCCTGAAGCTGTGGTGTTCATTTCACAATTGGCACATGACTTCCGTCATACCTTCCGTAAAGACGTTGTGATTGACATGTTCTGCTACCGTCGTCGTGGTCATAACGAAGCGGATGAGCCAGCTGCAACTCAACCAATGATGTATCAAGTGATTAACAAGAAAGCGACTACGCGTACGCTTTATGCGGATCAATTGGTACAACAGGGTGTTCTTGATCGCGCAAGTGCAGATCAAATGGTTGAAAACTACCGTGCAGACCTGGAAGCGGGTAATCACGTTGCCAATGCACTGGTACTTGAACCAAACAAAAAAATGTTTGTGGATTGGACTCCTTACTTAGGTCATGAGTACACAGACGAGTGGGATACAACTTTCCCAATCGAACGTCTAAAAGAGCTTGGCAAGAAAATGCGTGAGCTTCCTGAAGGCTTCGTGATGCAGCGTCAAGTTGCAAAAGTAATTGATGACCGTCTGAAAATGCAAACGGGTGAAATGCCTCTGAACTGGGGTGCTGCTGAAACTCTGGCGTATGCAACTGTACTAGATGATGGTTACTTGCTTCGTTTAACGGGTGAAGACGTAGGTCGTGGTACTTTCTCACACCGTCATGCAAAACTGCATAATCAGGTAGATGGTTCAACTTATCTTCCACTGTGTAACCTGAAAGAAAACCAGCCGCGTACTGCAATCTATGACTCTTTGTTGTCAGAAATGGCTGTATTGGCATTTGAATATGGTTATGCGACGACTCTTCCTAAGAGTTTGATCATCTGGGAAGCACAATTCGGTGACTTCGCAAACTGTGCACAGGTTGTCATTGACCAGTTCATCTCATCTGGTGAAACCAAATGGGAGCGTGTATGTGGCTTAACTATGCTTCTTCCACACGGTTTTGAAGGTCAAGGTCCAGAACATTCGTCTGCACGTTTGGAACGTTTCTTGCAGCTATGTGCTGAAGACAACATGCAAGTCATCACACCGACTACGCCTGCGCAGATTTTCCACGCATTACGTCGTCAAGCGATTCGTCCAATCCGTAAGCCATTGATTGTTACTTCGCCGAAATCTTTACTTCGTCACAAGCTTGCTGTATCTAGCCTTGAAGAGCTTGCAAACGGTACATTCCAAACCGTGATTGATGAAGTAGACAACATCAACAAGTCAGATGTAACCCGTCTGGTTCTGTGTGGTGGTAAGGTGTATTACGACCTAGTTGAAAAACGTCGTGAAAAAGAATTGAACAACACTGCAATTGTACGTATTGAACAATTATATCCATACCCAGAAAAACGCCTGGCAGAAGTGCTTGCGCAATATCCAAACGTTAAAGAACTTGTTTGGGCGCAAGAAGAACCGAAGAACCAAGGCGCTTGGTTGTTCATCGCACCGCGTCTATATGACGACGTGATGAAAGCGGGTAAACAAGTACGTATTAGCTATGCAGGCCGTGAAGCTTCTGCTGCACCGGCATGTGGTTCACCATATTTGCATGCAAAACAACAAGCTCAGCTCATCAACGACGCGCTTGCGATCGACGCTGAATAATCCAGGAGATTCTAAGTAATGGCAACCGAAATTAAAGCACCGGTATTCCCAGAGTCAGTTGCGGACGGTACGATCGCAACTTGGCACAAACAACCAGGTGAAGCAGTGTCACGTGATGAAGTGATCTGCGATATTGAGACTGATAAAGTTGTTTTAGAAGTTGTTGCTCCTGCAGACGGTACACTTGCATCTATTATTAAAGGTGAAGGCGATACTGTTCTTTCAGCTGAAGTCATTGCACAGTTTGAAGAAGGTGCTGTTTCTGGCGCTACGCAAACTCAAGCAGTTCAGTCTGAAGAGAAAGTTGAACAAGCTGCTGCGCAAACTGAAGCGGGTAATGCACCGATCGTTGAACGTCAACAAGTACAGGATCAGGCTCCAGCAGTGCGTAAAGCATTGACTGAATCTGGTGTTGCAGCTGCTGACGTTGCAGGTACAGGCCGTGGCGGTCGCATCACGAAAGAAGATGTGGCAAATCATCAAGCGAAACCGGCAGCATCTGCAGCGCAACCATTAAGCGTTGCAGTGGGCGAGCGTATCGAAAAACGTGTTCCTATGACTCGCCTTCGTAAGCGTGTTGCTGAACGTTTACTTGCAGCGACTCAAGAAACTGCAATGTTGACCACGTTCAACGAAGTGAACATGAAACCAATCATGGAAATGCGTGCTCAATACAAAGATGCATTCGAGAAGCGTCATGGTGCGCGTCTTGGCTTCATGTCATTCTTCGTTAAAGCAGCAACTGAAGCACTTAAACGCTATCCAGCGGTAAATGCTTCAATTGATGGCGATGACATCGTGTATCACGGTTACTACGACATCGGTGTTGCAGTTTCATCTGAGCGTGGTCTAGTGGTTCCTGTTCTTCGTGATACAGACCGCATGAACTATGCTGAAGTTGAAAATGGCATCCGTGCATATGCTGGCAAGGCACGTGACGGTAAACTGGGTATCGAAGATATGACTGGCGGTACATTCACCATTACTAATGGTGGTACTTTCGGTTCATTGCTTTCTACACCAATTTTAAATACGCCACAAACTGCGATTCTGGGTATGCATAAAATCCAGGAACGTCCGATGGCGGTGAATGGTCAAGTAGAAATCTTGCCAATGATGTACCTTGCACTGTCTTATGATCACCGTTTAATCGATGGTAAAGAAGCAGTCGGTTTCCTTGTAACAATCAAAGAATTGTTAGAAGAGCCAGCGCGTCTGATCCTTGATCTGTAATTTATTCATTAAAAATCTCCCCTAACCCCTCTTTAAAAAGAGGGGAAGATCCCCCTTTGGAAAAGGGGGATTAATAAGGGGGATTAGTTGGAGATAAACATGTCTCAATTCGATTTAGTCGTAATTGGTGGTGGCCCGGGCGGCTACGAAGCAGCAATTCGTGCAGCTCAACTTGGTTTTAAAGTTGCGTGTATCGAAAAACGTATTCATAAAGGTAAACCATCTTTAGGTGGTACTTGCTTAAACGTCGGTTGTATCCCGTCTAAAGCTTTACTTGATTCTTCACATCGTTATGAAGATACAGTTCAACATCTAGATGACCATGGTATTACGACTGGTGAAGTTAAATTCGATCTTTCTAAAATGCTGGCTCGTAAAGACAAAGTTGTAGATCAATTGACTGGCGGTATCGATCAGTTACTTAAAGGTAATGGCATCGAGTGGTTAAAAGGTACGGGTAAACTGCTTGCAGGTAAAAAAGTAGAATTTGTTTCTCACGAAGGTGAAACTCAAGTTTTAGAGCCTAAATATGTGATTCTTGCGACGGGTTCTGTACCAGTAAATATTCCAGTGGCTCCTGTAGATCAAGACTTAATTGTTGATTCTACTGGCGCGCTTGAATTCCCAGAAGTACCTAAGCGTTTAGGTGTAATTGGTGCGGGCGTGATCGGTCTTGAGCTTGGTTCTGTATGGCGTCGTCTTGGTGCTGAAGTTGTTGTATTTGAAGCAATGGATGCATTCTTACCAATGGCTGATAAAGCATTGGCAAAAGACTTCCAAAAACTGTTGACTAAGCAAGGTATGGATATCCGTATCGGTGCAAAAGTTGCAGGTACTGAAATCAATGGTCGTGAAGTAACGGTTAAATATAACCAAGCTGGTGAAGACAAAACTGAAACTTTCGATAAATTGATCGTTTGTGTCGGTCGTCGCGCATATGCTGAAGGTTTATTGGCTGATGATTCAGGCATTAAATTGACTGAACGCGGTTTGGTTGAAGTCAACGATTGGTGTGCAACTTCAGTTGAAGGCGTATACGCAATTGGTGACTTGGTACGTGGTCCAATGCTTGCGCATAAAGCAATGGAAGAAGGCGTAATGGCGGTTGAGCGTATTCACGGTCATGCTGCACAAGTGAACTATGACACCATTATTTCTGTAATTTACACACATCCGGAAGCGGCGTGGGTAGGTTTAACAGAACAGCAAGCGACTGAAAAAGGTCACGAAGTTAAAACGGGTCAATTCGGTTTTGCTGTGAACGGTCGTGCTTTAGCTGCGGGTGAAGGTGCCGGTTTCGTGAAGTTTGTTGCTGATGCAAAAACGGATCGTTTACTCGGTATGCACGTGATTGGACCTGCTGCGTCTGATATCGTTCACCAAGGTATGATCGCGCTTGAGTTTGTATCTTCAGTTGAAGATCTTCAGTTGATGACTTTCGGTCACCCGACCTTCTCTGAAGTGGTACATGAAGCTGCACTTGCAGTTGATGGGCGTGCGATTCACGCGATCCAACGTAAGCGTAAGTAATTCGAAAAAAGAGCGACTTAGGTCGCTCTTTTTACATTTCATGGTTGTTTTTATTGGAACAATCATCTAAAAATAAAGATAACGATTTTAAGAAATGCTGGTACTGCTTTGACGGACGTCTGGGTGCTAGTGGGTTATAACAAGGCAAAGAAGTAATAAAAGGTTATTCAATGAATTTACATGAGTATCAAGCAAAAGCGCTATTAAAAAAATATGGTATGCCTGTACAGGAAGGGATACTTGCCACCAATGCCGATGAAACGGTACATGCTTTCGAGCAGTTGGGTGGAAAGTTTGCAGTATTAAAAGCGCAGGTGCATGCGGGTGGCCGGGGTAAGGCTGGTGGGGTAAAAGTGGTAAAATCGGCTGCCGAGGCTGCTGAATATGCCAACCAGATTATTGGTTCACGCTTGGTGACTTACCAGACTGATGCCAATGGTCAGCCGGTCAATAGCATTTTAGTCTCTGAGGATGTTTATCCGGTTGAGCGCGAGCTGTACTTGGGCGCAGTGGTGGATCGCTCGACTCGCCGCATCACTTTTATGGCATCGACTGAGGGTGGTGTTGAAATTGAGAAAGTGGCCGAAGAAACCCCTGAAAAAATTATTAAAGTTGAAGTTGATCCTTTAGTCGGTTTAATGCCATTTCAGGCACGCGAAGTTGCTTTTGCACTTAAACTCAAAGATGGACAAATTAATCAGTTTGTTAAAGTCATGAAGGCTGCTTATCAGGCATTTGTAGATAATGATTTTGCACTTTTCGAAATCAATCCGTTGTCTGTGCGTGAAAATGGCGACATTCTGTGTGTTGATGCCAAAATCGGAATTGATTCAAATGCGCTGTACCGTTTGCCTGAAGTGGCCGTATTACGTGATAAGTCTCAGGAAAATGAACGTGAGCTAAAAGCGTCTGAGTTTGATCTGAACTATGTAGCGTTGGAAGGTAACATTGGTTGTATGGTCAATGGTGCCGGTCTTGCCATGGCAACCATGGATATTATTAAGCTTTATGGCGGTCAACCAGCCAACTTCTTGGATGTGGGTGGTGGTGCAACCAAAGAGCGCGTGATTGAAGCCTTTAAAATTATCTTGGCAGATATTTCTGTGCAGGGTGTATTAATCAATATTTTTGGTGGAATTGTACGTTGTGACATGATTGCTGAAGCAATTATTGCAGCGGTTCAGGAAGTAAATGTGACAGTTCCTGTGGTTGTTCGCCTCGAAGGCAACAATGCGGAACTGGGTGCAAAATTACTGGATGAATCAGGTTTGAAATTGATTTCTGCACATGGTCTTGCTGACGCTGCAGAAAAAATCGTTGCTGCTGTAAAAGCTTAAGGAGTATCTAACATGAGCGTATTAGTTAATAAAGACACTAAAGTATTGGTACAGGGCTTTACAGGCAAAAACGGTACATTCCATTCTGAACAGGCTTTAGCCTACGGCACTAAAGTCGTGGGTGGTGTAACCCCGGGTAAAGGTGGTCAAACCCATTTAGAATTGCCTGTATTTAATACCATGCGTGAAGCAGTGAAAGAAACAGGTGCAGATGCTTCAGTGATTTATGTTCCGGCACCCTTTGTACTGGACTCTATTGTTGAAGCGGTTGATTCTGGCATTGAGTTAATTGTGGTAATTACTGAAGGTGTACCGACCATCGACATGCTCAAAGCCAAGCGTTATCTGGAAACCAATGGTAATGGCACACGTCTGATCGGGCCAAACTGTCCGGGTATTATTACGCCGGGTGAATGTAAAATCGGGATCATGCCGGGACATATTCATCAGCCCGGTAAAATCGGGATTATTTCACGTTCAGGCACACTGACTTATGAGGCTGTGGCGCAAACTACAAAACTCGGTTTAGGTCAGTCGACCTGTATCGGTATTGGTGGTGACCCGATTCCGGGCATGAACCAGATTGACTGCTTGAAACTGTTCCAGGAAGATCCACAAACTGAAGCTATCATTATGATTGGTGAGATTGGCGGTACTGCGGAAGAAGAAGCTGCGGAATATATTCAATCGAATGTGACTAAGCCAGTTGTTGGTTATATTGCGGGTGTGACTGCACCTAAAGGCAAACGTATGGGTCACGCAGGTGCGATTATTTCAGGTGGTAAGGGCACAGCAGAAGAAAAGTTTGCTGCCTTTGAGCGTGCGGGTATGGCGTATACACGTAGTCCAGCCGAACTTGGTTCAACCATGCTGCAAGTATTAAAAGATAAAGGTTTAGTATAATTGTAAATTTAAAGTTAATAAAATGCCCTCAATATTGTGGGCATTTTATTTTTAAAGTAGCTTAAAAATAAAATAGAAATAAACCATTCTTGATGATCCTATTTAAAAAATTAAAAAGATTTTTGTAATAGATATTGTGAATTAAATCACATTTATCTTATTATGGGGTTAATAATTATACTAATTTGAGAAAAATAACATGATCAATAGAACAATGATCATTCCTCTAAGTTGTTTTACGATTCTTATTTCACAACCGTTTAATACTCTCTTGGCCCAAGATATAAGTCATGAACGTGAGCAAGCTACTAGTCTAATTTATCAGGGGAAAATAGAAGATGGTTTAGAAAAACTAAAAAATATGCTTAAGGAAAATCCATCCGACCAAAAACTTTTGGCTGACTATATTGTATTGAGTTATAACAATGCACGTTTTAGCAAAACAGATCTAAAATATCTGCAACAGATTAAACCGGCAGAATTTCCTGAATATGCCCAGATTAATTTGATTAAGGCTTTGCGAGACCAAAAAGAATTTGGGTTGGCTCAGTCTTATATTCAGCAGTTTGCCAAACAAAGACCGGCATCCTATTGGAATGTCTGGTCAGGGGTAATTTATGCAGAGTCTCAACAAAAGGATCGTGCCAAACATGCACTTTCTCTAGTCTCTATTGATGGACTTTCGGCAGATTATTTGAGTCTCACGGCATATGCTTACCGATTACTGGAGATGCCGGTTGAATCTTTAGCAATTGCAAAGCGTGCTGTTCAGGCCAATGCTAATAACGAATCACACTCACAATATGTATTGGCTCTGCTAGCCAATAGTGATTATTTTACTGCTGATCAATATATTAAAAATCAACGGTTAGATATTAATCAGCCTCAATTAAAGCATGTCCTTAAGCTGAATGAGTTTTCTCAATATACGCAACAAGCAATTCAGTATTATCAGGTGGCTCATCAGCAGGATCGAGGATATCAGGCCAATCTGAAACTGGACGAAATCTTGCAGGAGATGAGAGCTTATGAAACTCAACTGCCGGATGATATCGATATTCGACGCCGATTTTACTATAACTATATTTATGCATTAAGTTTCAGAAATTTATCTTCAGAAGCACTTCTACAAATTCCTAAAGCTGAGCAGCCTGTAAAGGCGATGCCACCTTATGTGCGTCAGGCATTGGCTGCTGCTTATTTAAGAGAGCGTCAACCTAAGCAGGCAGAATCACTTTATACATCCTTATTGTCTGAAAAAAATTATGCCGATTATGAGGTTTATGAAGGTTTGTATTACAGCTTGGTCGAACAGGAGAAATTTCGTGAAGCAAATGACATTATTAACTTGATGGATCAGGTTTTGCCCACCTATCAATATAGTAATGCCAAAGGTGTAGACCGTACGACCCATAGTAACCGCTATGAATTTTATAATCTGAAAGGTCTAAATTATGCTTATCGCAATGAGTTAGATAAAGCAGAACACTATTTTGAAAATTTAGTCGATCATGCACCGAATCATGCGGTTTATTATAATAATCTTGCACAAGTACAACGTTGGCGTGAAAAACCTCAGCAATCTGAACACACGCTTACCCAGTGGAATGGCGTCGAGCCGGTTACTCAGTTTACCCGTATTAATCATATGCAAAATGCCCAAGCCTTATCCGATATTCAGGAATGGCGTAAAACATATACTTTTCTGGCAGAGCATGAGCCAGATGATACTGGGGTAATTGAAAGTTCAAAATTTTTAGGAGACCGTGATCGGGCTACTATTCAGCACTCTAGCAGCTTTTCAAAGAGTGAAGCAGATAATCCTGATATCTTGGGGCGCTTACAAGGGTCACGTGAAGTAGAAAGCTGGACCCGACTGAACAGTCCCTGGTTTGCTGATAATTTCCGTGGTTTCGTTGATCACCGTTACCGTTGGGCTAAATATGATTTTGGTAAGTTGGATGATCAGCGTATAGGCGTAGGAGCGGAATGGCTATCCAAACGTAAACATGCCACGCTTTTAGTTTCACAAACAACGGATGGTGATCGTCTTGGTGCACAATTGGGTTGGTCGCATTGGTTGAATGATCATTGGAACTATATGCTGGATTATAACAGTCAGGCAGCGATTCCTTTGCAGGCTCAAGATGAGTTTGACGGAAAATCTTATTTAGTAAATTTGAATTGGCAAGCACACGAATCGCGAAAGGCGGGACTCAGTTATGTCTATACCGATATCAATGATGGTAATTTACGTCAGGAATTAAGTGCATATTTTAAACAGCAGATTTTTCAAGGACCGAAGCATCAGACGGTAGCGACTCTAAGTGGCTATTATGGAAAAAATGATGTGCTGGATGTGTCCTATTTTAATCCTGAACATAGCAACAGTTTTGAGTTAAATATTGAGCATAACTGGCTGACCTGGCGTCATTATGAGCGTAATTTTAATCAAAAGTTGAGTGCTACGATTGGGGCATATAATCAGAAGAACTATTCAACTGAGCCGATTTATAACTTGAGCTATCAGCATGAGTGGCAGTTATCAAGGACTTGGAAAATGGATTATGGAATTGGCTACAGTGTACATCCATATGACGGAAATGATGAAGAAAAACTATATGCCGTCTTTGGTTTTGAGGGGCGATTCTAATGAAAATATTAATCAAAACCTTAGTTGCAGTATGTCTTAATACGATGATGTACTTGCCAATTTGCACTCATGCAGAAGGTACTGCAATTGAATTAAAAGAAAATCAATTTGTTACTTTAACTTTTCATGATGTGCGTGATGATATTGCCAAAAGCGGTGACCGCGATGTATATGCCATCAGTACTAAAAATTTAGGGCAATATTTAGCTTGGATGAAAAAGGAAGGTTGGACAGCAATCCGGCTAGAGGATGTGTGGCAAGCTCGTCAGAAACAGTACTCTCTACCTGAAAAAGCTGTTTTATTGAGCTTTGATGACGGTGCATTAAGTAGTTATAGTCGAGTATTTCCGTTATTAAAGCAATTTAATGTGCCTGCCGTATTTGCTATTCCAACCAGTTGGATTAATGGAAACACCAAAGATGCGTATGAGGCTTATGGAGCTGGTAACCTAATGAATTGGAACCAGATGCGGGAAATGCAAGCGAGTGGCTTGGTCGAGTTTGTTTCCCATTCAGATAATATGCATCACGGTGTTTTGGCAAATCCACAAATGAATATGCAGCCAGCGGCAATTACTCGTATATATAGCCCTGCCACCAGAAATTATGAGTCGGATAAGGCTTATGCTGCACGCGTCATTGCTGATTTAAAAAAATCAAAACAGATTCTGGATCAGGAATTGAACATTAATACTCGGGCAATTTTCTGGCCTTATGGGGCAGTTACTCCAGAAGCGGAGGCTTTGGCGAGAACAGCCGGTTTACCTATGTCTTTCAGTTTGGGATCAATTTCTTCATTGGCTGATTCTGTAAAGACTTATCAACGTGCCTTGGTGATGCTAAATCCAACCCCTGAAATTTTGCGTGAAGAGAAAATTGATTTCTTAACCTACGCACGATCACCTAACAGAATGAAAAAAACCTTTTTACGATTGGACTTAAATGAGCTTGTGACACCAAGCTATAGCGAATCAGATCAAAAATTGGGACAGCTCCTTGATCAAATCAACGCCTTTAAAAGTAATGTATTGGTACTACGTACTGTCGCTGATTTAGATGGCGATGGTAAGATTGATGTCAGCTATTTTCCAAATCGTCAGTTAAAAATGCAGCAGGATTTGCTAAATCGTACAGTCTGGCAGGCACGTACCCGTAGTGCACATAAAGTCTATGCAGAATTACCTTTGACTCTGGAAACTGAACAAAAATATGATTTGGCCGAGCTGACTGGGGATTTGGTCAAGAATAACAGTTCAATCGAAGGCCTTATGATTGAAACTGGGCAAACGCTGCGCTGTGCAATTGATCAGGCGATCTGGAGTGAAATATGTAAGACTAATCTACAGACTATTCTTAATATCAAAAACCGTACCAAGAATAAAGCCAGTTATTATGCCAATATCAGTAATAACTATCAGACCGCGTTAAAAATTAATGTGGGAGACAGCAAATTACTCGGATTAAAATCATTAATTGGCAGGATTCCAGACCATGCGGATTTTCTTTATTTAACAGTTGATCCTGTAAAGGATCCACATAGCTTCAAAGCACTGTTGACTGCAATTCAGAGCTTATCTGTCGAGGAGCGGGAACACTTGATTGTAAGCCTGCCAGTGGATACTTCAATAAAATCCTGGAATATTTATCAACAAGCGTATGCTCAGCTTAAAGCGCATTCTATCCAAAAACTTGCAATAAATAATTATCAATTTAGTAATGCAAAAGCGGTACATCAACAACTCTATAAAACACTGAGTCTGAATGATAGTCCATTGACTTACCGTGACCCGTTTGTGCAAATCACACAGGAGAAAAGGTAATGGAATGGATTAATCAATTACAGCTGAGTGACCTTTACTTTGGCTTTGCTTTTTTCTATCCACTCTTTATGGCATGGTTATGGATTGCAGGTGGAATCTGGTTTTATCTGAAACATGAGATCAAACAACCCATTATTCCTGAACCTTCAAAACAGGGCTGTAGCATTATTATTCCTTGTTTTAATGAAGCAGAGCAGGTGCGAGATACCATTCGCTTTACCATGCAAAGCCAATATCCAAATTTTGAGGTAATTGCAGTCAATGATGGCAGTACGGATGGTACAGGTAACATTCTGGATGAACTCGAAACCCAATATCCTCAGCTGAGAGTAGTGCATCTGGCAGAAAACCAAGGCAAGGCCTATGCATTAAGATCAGGTACGATGGTTAGTCAGTTTGAATATCTAATTTGTATTGATGGAGATGCTTTGTTGCATCCTCATTCGGTATTATGGATGATGCATCATCTGATCAAGTTTCCACGTGTTGGTGCAGTGACTGGTAATCCCCGAATCATTAACCGTTCCAGTATACTGGGTAAAATTCAGGTTGGAGAGTTTTCTTCAATTATTGGTTTGATCAAGCGGGCACAACGAACCTACGGACGTATTTTTACGGTTTCCGGTGCGATTGTCGGCTTTCGTAAGACTGCGTTGAACCGGATCGGTTACTGGCGTGATGATATGATCACTGAAGATATTGACGTGTCTTGGCGGCTGCAGTTCGATCATTGGGACTTGCAATATGTACCCAAAGCTTTGTGCTATATATATATGCCTGAAACTTTTAAAGGGCTCTGGAAGCAGCGTTTACGTTGGGCACAAGGTGGAATTGAAGTGTTATTTGCCTATATTCCTAAAATATTTAAATGGCGCTTACGTCGAATGTGGCCGATTGCTATTGAATCAATTATTAGCGTGATATGGGCTTATTTCATGTTTGGGATCATTGTATTGTATGTGTATGGAGTGTTTATGCCGCTTCCCGGGGAGTGGGCGATTCAGACTTTATTGCCGCAATGGTATGGTGTGGTTTTAGGTATCACTTGTCTAATCCAGTTTTTTGTGAGCCTTTATATTGATAGGTACTATGACAAAGACCGTATGCTAAGAAATTACTTCTGGGTGATCTGGTATCCCTTATTCTTTTGGATGATTACCATGTTGACCACAGTAGTTGCACTTCCTAAAACTATATTTAAAAAACAACAACGTGCACGATGGGTAAGTCCTGACCGTGGATTTCGACCTGAGGAAGAAGACTATGAACAACGTTAAAAATGAAAGAATAATAACAGATCTATCTCAACTGAAATTGCCGGAATATATTGATAAACCAGAATATGTTCGCCATAAAACAGTGGGCTATAGTTTAATAGGTTTAGGGTGGATATGCTGGATGTGGCTATTTATGCCACTCCTTACCCTAGGTCTATGGTGGTTTGAAGGTAGGACAGCAATCCATCAATTAGCAGCTGATCCGGTTACTCATGGCAATACGACCCTAGGAGATATTGCTATTCTAGTGGCTTGCTTTATTGTCAGTTTGTTTATCTGGGCAAGTTATAACTGGATCCGTTTCAAGGGGAACGAACGCCGTACTGCGCCTAAAGAAGTTAAATTTGATGAATTAGCCGCTTCTTTTGAAATTAGCCCAGTTGCTATTCATACCTTAAGTTCTGCCAAAAATATTACTCTATATTATTCTATACAGGGGAAACTGGTGGAATTTAGCGTGAATGATCCACTTGAAATACCGACTTTATCTCCACTGCCGCAGGATGTGCTTGCGCAAAGTCATCGGGATAATACCCGATATGCTTAACCCCGTGTTGTTGCAAAAAGTGGATGGTTTGTACTAGTTCTGAGGTAGCGATCTTCTGATTGCTACGCCAGTCTGTGGCCTGTAATTCAAAAATGGTACGATCCAAATCTGGATCGTACTTTTTGGATTGCTGAATTAAGTCTAAATAAAATTGGTGATGGTCGCCTGCCTGTTCCATATAAGGCATGGCCATAATGGCATTGTAATTATAATATCTTAAAGTGCTGCTCACGGACTGGCTAAACCATTTTTCACTTTCTGGCTGTAAGACGATAGGCGCGTAAGTATTTCGTGCTGTTAGTAATTGAGGACGATAATGTTGTAACAGACGAGTGATTCCTGCAGCCAATTGATCAAGATAAGCTGTTTTGGCTGCTGCAAAAGCAGATTGCTGTGGATGCTGTGGCTCTTCCAGTAACTTCAAGTCATATCCCCATTGTTGATAGACTTGCCGTGCTACTACTGAAGCATCTTCAAAATCATTTAACGTAATATCGTCGTGATATAGTACACCGTCTACAGCATTCTTCTGAATAAAGTCCTGAAAAATTTCTGCAATATATTTTAAATTCGTCGGGTCAAAGGGGGATAGCCGGATATAACCATGTGTTTTGTCCTGACTATGTTTAACATATTGTAGCTGATAGGATTTTGGTAGCTCCCAAGCTATTAAAGGCAGCCACGCATAGATCTGTTTGACCTGTGTATGTTGCCGGATCTGTTTTAGTAGTTCAGGAAATAAATTGGCCCGCATTGGAATATGCCGATTTTCAAAATAAACCAGATTAGCAGAACCATTGGCATCCGGATCAGCAAAAGCCTGTAAAAAAATAGTATTGGGCTGAATTTGTTGAATACGCTGGATCAAGGCTTGGATATTGGATTGTTGCTGTTGTTGGTCTGAATCAAAAATATAATCTAGGTCAATATGCATAATCCGCATCTGTTTAAGCTGCTTAGCCTTTTTAGTCTTAAACAATTTTTTTATATTTGTGGGTTGATTCAAATACGGCTCTATAATGACATTAATAGGATGAGAGGGAGAGTGAATTGCATTGGAATCTTCATGATTATTTGCACAGGCACTCATTGGAATACCTAGGCATGCCAAGAGGGTGAGTAGGAATTTTTTGTTATAGGTGGAAACTGAATAGTAGTAAGCCATTTTAGAATGCTACTTGAGACTATTAAGTTACTATAAGAATTTTTTTATAGAAGACCAAGTCTAGCAATCGATGAATCTCATAATTTCTGACGAACAGTCAATATCCAAATGGATGAAGTGAAGCAGTATATGATGTCAAACATCATCGGCTTCAAATCTTAATAAAGAAATAAATAAGATATATAAGCGTATATTGAAAATTATCCCCGAATAGGTATTAAAAAGGCGGCCAATGACCGCTTTTTTGAGTAAGTAATATTAGGCAGATGTACCAGTTTTGGCTTTAAGGCTCTGAGTCATGCCGTTGATATCACCACCTTGAATACCAAGCTCACTCATCAGACTGTCAATAAGCGGTGCTTGGCTACGATAACGTAGGGCGCTATTCACTACCTGATCTGATAGAGCAACATTACCATTCTCATGATGGGCATCTGCCTGACAGGCACCGGTATGACCGCCATGTAGGCCATTCACTTGGAGAATCTTGATATCATCAATATTTTCCATTGGCTTGACACTTTCCCGGATAATTTCAGGCAAGTATTTCAGCATGGCCAGACGAATCTGCATTTCGACCTGTTCATGTGACAGGACGTTATTGGCTTCATTGACCGCACGCGTACCTTCAGCATCCACCTGATACTGTTTTTCCATTGCCTGAGCCAGTAGGATTTTTGCATCCGCTTCACCCTTGGCTTTAAGGCGGACTTTTTCTGCTTCGGCTTCAGCCGCAATCCGCACAGCTTCTGCATCATCTGCTGCCGCCTGTTTGCCAGCTTCAGCAGCAACTGTAATTGCAATCGCATCTTTTTCAGCGTGTTCTTTGGCTGCGACCAGCTCAACTGCCTTTTGACGCTCTGCCTGCTGGATTTGACGTACGGTAATGACTTCTTCTTCCGCTTTTACCGCTTGTGCACGTGCCTGATCAGCTTGGGCTTTAGCTTCAGATTCAGCACGTGATTTTTCCGCAATAGCAATGGCGCGGTCCTGTTCAGCCAGTTCAATGGTTTTCTTTTGCTCGACCTGTGCTTTTTGAATCAGCTGAGCCTTTTGAATATTTTCATTTTCGACATCACGAGCGGCCAAAATACGCTTGAGTTCGACTTCTCGTTCAGCGGCAATTTGTGCTTCTTCTGCTTCACGTTTTTTGCCGGCTTCCTGAGCGGCAATTTCAGCCAGCTGTTCAGCACGGCGAATGGCAATTTCACGTTCTTGTTGCAGTTTGGCATATTCTTCTTCACGAATAATTTGCAGGCGCGCCTGTTCAGCTTCCAGATTTTTGGTTTTAATCGCCAGATCGGTATCCTGTTCAATATGGTTGCGCTTACGACGACGGTCTTCAATGGTTTCAGTGAGCTTGGTCAGACCTTCAGCATCAAACGCATTTTGCGGATTGAAGTATTTAAATCCGGTCTGATCCAGTCCAGTCAAGGAAACCGTTTCAAGCTCCAGACCATTTTTATGTAAATCTTCTGAAACGACTTGCTGAACTTTTTGCACGAAATCGACGCGTTTTTCATGCAGTTCTTCCATGGCCATTTCTGCCGCCACTGCGCGCAGTGAATCAACAAATTTACCTTCCACCAGATTTTTCAGTTCATTCGGTGACATGGTTTTTTGACCAAGGGTTTGTGCTGCGGTGGCAATTGAATCTGCGGTAGGCTTGACCCGTACATAGAATTCGGCCATGACATCGACCCGCATACGGTCACGGGTAATCAGTGCCTGATCATCAGCACGGCGGACTTCAAGACGTAGGGTGTTCATATTTACCGGAATAATTTCATGTAACACCGGAAGCACGATTGCGCCTCCACCTAAAATCACTTTTTCTCCACCCCAACCGGTACGCACAAAGGAAATTTCCTTGCTTGAACGACGGTATAAGCGTGCAATGATGAGACCGAAGGTCACCAGTGCCACAAAAATAATTCCCGCAATAATTAAAATATTATATAAATCAAATGTTAACATTGTTGTAAAGTCTCAATTGAGTGCTAGCTAAATAAAATTAAAGTGCAATGGCTTGAAAGCCGTTCTTGGTTTTGTGGGTTAGAACTACATTCTGGCCTTGATTTAAAACTTGATTGTTTTCTGGTTCGACCAGCACATAATGGGTCTGGCCATGTTGATCCCGGACTTTGGCTTGTGCGGGAGAATTCACTTTGGCATCTCCCAGAATAATGGTCGCGGTACGTCCGATGAGTTCATCGCTATGAATCGCAGAGGTTTCATCTTGGGGCAGGAGCTTACTGGCGGCCATGGCAAGAAAGCGCACCACAGGCATACACAGAAACAGGCAGGCTGGAGAAATCAGCCAGACGTTAAACAGCTGACTGGTCAGGCGCTCAAATATTCCCTGAATCAATAAACCGCTCAAGCCATAACTGGTCAGGAAAATGATTAGCCAGATAAATAAAGGCAGACGCCCCAGATATAACCAGTCAAATACTTTGCTGAAAACACCGGGAGACTGATCCGGGCTTATTTCCGGTTGCAGGGAATCTTCAGGTAAAAACTGTTCGAAGATATGCTGAGAGCCGCCGCCGAGCAGCAATAGAATACATTCTAGTGCAGCAAACATCAGCATTAGGCTCAGGCTAATACTAAATACGATATTTGATGGATGCGTAAACAGTTCCCACATTTCTTTATCTCTATAATTATGTTTTTAGGAAAAGTGTCTGAAAGTTTTTATTGATATAACGATAACAGTAATTGCTGATTTTGTATGCAAAAAAATAACAAAAAACCTTACAAACAAGGATTGAATATGTTGATTATTTAATATTTATTGAACTATTAAAATTAATAATAAACTATAAGAAGCTAACTGGATGTTTGAGCAAGTGATGCCATAGCGGCAATAGGAATTCTGAATAGCATGGCATTCTGTGTGTGCTTGCCTGAGAAAGGATAGAGATACATCGACCTGAGTATCTCCAAATTTTTCTGTTCAAGTTTAAAGTAGGGCAGTCTGAATCCGGACTTTCATATCTAGAGTCTGTTGCAGAATATACTGTTGCATCCATTTGACTTGTTCGCCCATAGGATTAATCTTGACTGCAGTATTCAGGAAGTCGAGATCAGGCTGCTTGAAAAGCTGCTTTTGCAAGGTTTGCTCCAAAATCTGACTGTTGGTTGTCAAAGGTAATGCCACTAGATAGAACGCTTTAGGATAATTATAAAAGGCATATAATAAGTTAAAGGCTTTTTGATCACCTTTGAGGTTGCCAGCACCAATTTCGTAAGCTGCGTTCTGGTTACTATAAGTAACGCCGATTAGAAATTCCCAATGACCTTCTTGCAAACGCAGACCAAACTGTAATCCAATTTGATCCGCGGTCAGCTCGTGTTGCAGATAGATATTTAAAGGCTTGCCATCATCACTGAAAGGTTCTTGCAAGACCAAAATATGTTGCTGGTGCTGATAAATATAACCAGCAAGCTGGGCCTGTTCCAGACGGGTTTTTACAGTGGTGAGATCAAAAGCGCTATAGGGCATAAATGAAGTATATCAAGAGGGAGAATTGAGTCTTACTCTAGTAATTTTTTAACTATTTGAGAACCACTACTTTAGATTATTTTCCTAGGATTTTATTGGTTTAGCGACAGGTTAATATATACCTCTACCACACAATATCATCGCTTGAATTGTGCAAATTATTGATTCATAAAAACTGATATTCATTATTGATGAATTTTTATATGAGCTTTTAATATATCAATATCATAAAACAAGCAATGGATAGGATAAGTAAATCACTATAATGAATATAAATTTTCAAAAGTGTCATAAGTACACGTTTTTCTAAGCTGGTGTTGTCCATGTCGTTAAATGAGGAAAGACTTACTCATCTCAAACAGCTTGAAGCTGAGAGTATTCATATCATCCGCGAAGTTGCTGCCGAGTTTGAAAATCCGGTCATGCTGTATTCGATTGGTAAAGATTCAGCGGTCATGCTGCATCTTGCGCTAAAAGCGTTCTACCCAGCAAAACTTCCATTTCCATTATTACATGTCGATACAGGCTGGAAGTTTAAAGACATGATCACTTTCCGGGACAATATGGCGAAAACCCATGGTTTCGATTTGATCGTGCATCAGAATAAAGAAGGGGTTGAGGCAGGTATTAACCCGTTCGACCACGGTAGTTCTAAATATACCGACATCATGAAAACTCAGGGCTTAAAACAGGCCCTGGATAAATACGGTTTTGATGCTGCTTTTGGTGGCGCGCGCCGTGATGAAGAAAAATCACGTGCCAAGGAACGTGTTTATTCATTCCGTGATTCGAAACATCGTTGGGATCCGAAAAACCAGCGTCCAGAACTTTGGAATCTTTACAACGGTAAAGTGAACAAGGGCGAAAGTATTCGTGTATTCCCATTATCTAACTGGACTGAGCTGGATATCTGGCAATACATCTATTTGGAAAGTATTCCATTAGTACCACTTTATTTGGCTGCAGAACGTCCTGTGGTTGAACGTAGTGGCACACTTATTATGGTTGATGATGAACGTATGCCTTTAAAAGAAGGTGAAGTTCCACAAATGAAATCGGTACGTTTCCGTACGTTGGGTTGTTATCCATTAACAGGTGCTGTGGAATCTACAGCCAATACCTTGCCGGAAATTATTCAGGAAATGTTGCTGGCAACCAGTTCTGAGCGTCAAGGTCGTATGATTGACCATGATGAAGCAGGCTCGATGGAGAAGAAGAAGCAGGAAGGCTACTTCTAATTTAATCTCCCCCCTTGCGCAGCAATGCTGCTCACCTCTTTAAAAAGAGGGGGAACTCCTAAATCAGAACGGAGATAAAGTCCCTCTTTATTAAAGAGGGATTTAGGGAGATTAAAAAAAGATTCAAAACAACCGATTTCTAAAGAATATGTGGAGCTTTGAGCGATGTCTCATCAATCTGATTTAATCAGCCAAGATATCTTGGGCTATCTGAAACAACATGAAAATAAAGACCTGTTGCGTTTCCTGACTTGCGGTAACGTGGACGATGGTAAATCGACGTTAATCGGTCGTCTGCTGTATGATTCAAAATTGATTTATGAAGATCAATTACAGGCCGTGACCCGTGACTCGAAGAAAGTCGGTACGACAGGTGATGCACCTGATTTGGCACTTCTGGTCGATGGTTTGCAAGCAGAGCGTGAGCAAGGTATTACCATTGATGTGGCCTATCGTTATTTCTCGACAGAAAAGCGTAAGTTCATCATCGCGGATACGCCGGGACATGAACAGTACACCCGTAACATGGCAACTGGTGCATCGACGTGTGATCTTGCGATCATTTTGATTGATGCGCGTTATGGCGTGCAAACCCAGACGCGTCGTCATACTTTTATTGCGAGTTTGCTCGGTATCAAAAACATCATTGTTGCAATCAACAAGATGGACTTGGTGGAATTCTCTGAAACACGTTTCAATGAAATCCAGGCTGAATATGCGGCATTCGTTGCACAATTGGGCGATCGCAAACCAAGCAATATCATCTTTACGCCTATTTCTGCATTGAATGGCGATAACGTGGTGAACAAGTCAGCCAATACGCCATGGTACACTGGTGAAACGCTGATGGGTACACTTGAATCGGTGGAAATTAACCGTAGTTCAGCGAAGCAGGATTTCCGTTTCCCTGTGCAATACGTGAACCGTCCAAACCTCGACTTCCGTGGTTTCTGCGGTACGATCGCACTTGGCGATATCAATGTTGGCGATACCGTAACAGCATTACCTTCTGGTAAATCATCGACTGTCAAAGAAATTGTCACTTTTGATGGCAATCTTGAGCATGCAGTTGCAGGTCAGGCAGTGACTTTAACGCTTAACGATGAAATTGATATTTCACGTGGTAACGTGTTAATTCGTGCGGATCAAGCTGTTCCAAATATTTCCCGTTCAGTTCAAGCGACTGTTGTGTGGATGGCAGATCAACCACTTGTACTGGGTAAGCTGTACAACATCAAGATTGGTACGCAAACCGTTCCGGCAAAAGTAACGGCAATTCATTACCGTACCAACGTTAACACATTGGAAAAAGTTCAGGTGGATAAACTTGAGCTAAATGCAATCGCCAATGTGACTGTTGAATTTGATGCACCAGTGGTCTTTGACCGTTATCAAGACAGCCGTTTCACCGGTTCGTTTATCTTCATCGATCGTTTGAATAACGTGACGATTGGTGCTGGTATGGTGGAAGAATCAGTTGAATGGTCTGCACACGATGAGCCTGTCACTGCAGAAGCACGTGCGGCACGTTTGGGTCAAAAACCTGCTGCGATGACTGTATCTGGTAAAGCTTTGGAAAATGCTCAGGCGCTAGAAAGCTTGCTGATTCAGCAAGGGATCGTTGCTATTGCTAAAGCAGGTTTGAATGCGGAGCAGGTTGCACTGGTTCGTGAAACTGGTGTGGTTGTGATTACCGATGCTGCTGAAGGTACAGACACGACTTTAACCGTAGATACAGTTGAAGAACTTGCTGAGAAGATTGTGGAATTGGTTCGTCTTTAAGACTGGACTGATTTGAAGAAACCCGCTGAAAAGCGGGTTTTTTATTGCCTAAATTTTGATTGCATGAAAATCATTCGATTAGTCAAAATGTGATCTTTCAATTTACTAGTCAATTAATACAATACTCCCTAGATTTGGGGAATATATGAAAAAATTAATATTGCTGGCTGGCTTGTGTGTGGCTTTTGGAGCTGAAGCCAAACAGAGCAGCCAAAGCGTTGAAGCAATCAAGCAAAAAATAATCCAGCAGTCGATTGAGAATTATCCGGGAAATTGTCCGTGTCCTTACAATACTGCAAGTAATGGTAGTCGTTGTGGTAAGCGTAGTGCTTATAATCGTGCAGGCGGATATGCGCCGCTGTGTTATCCGGAAGATGTGAGTGATCGAATGGTAAAGGAATATAAAGGGCGTAGTTAATTAAAGGCTCCGTATTTAGATAGTGAGCTAAAAGAAATATTTTTGTTAGATTTGGCTTCACATGGGTAATTATTCATAAGAATCATTGAGGACTAAGGCCAGAATTGCTTTCATTTCGGTTAAACTTTTCACGCCTGCAATCCTTTTAATAATTTCTCCATTTCTAAAAATAAGCGTAGAAGGCAAACCATAGGCATTATAGCGCAAGGTTAAAATCGGAGACTGATCCACATTGATCTTGCCAAATTTAACTTCAGGATTTACCTCAGCATAGTATGTCGCCAGTTCGGCAAAGACCGGAAAATTCTGAACACAGGGCTTGCACCAGTCTGCATAAAAGCGAATCACGGCAAAACCTTCAAACCACTCAAAATCACTGTAATTGTTTTCGTTATATTCGATCACTTGGGTCATGGTTGGCCTATTATCAATTTCCTGAATAGTCCCCCGATTATACATAAGTCCGATGTAGCTTCATTCCTCATGCTAACTATGTTCAAATAAGTCCAAGATATATGAAATGCATAGATTAGGGAAAGAAATCATGTCGCAACAAACCATGCAGCAAGTCATTATTACAGAACCAGGTGGTGTCGATAAACTCGCTTATGAAACGGTGACTTTACCTGAACCTAAAGCAGATGAAGTTCTGGTGAAAGTTCATGCCTTTGGTATTAACCGTCCAGATATCCTGCAGCGTCAAGGCTTATATCCGATGCCGAAAGGGGTAACGCCAGTTCCTGGCCTGGAAGTGGCAGGTGAGGTGGTTGCGATTGGTAGTGATGTAAGTCAGTTTAAAGTTGGTGATCAAGTCTGTGGTTTGACCAATGGTGGCGGTTATGCTGAATATTGCGTCATACCTGAAAGCCAGACCTTGAATATTCCTGAAGGCGTAAGTTTTGTACAGGCAGCGGCCATTCCTGAAACTTTCTTTACTGTATGGGCGAACGTGTTCCAGATGGGTAAGGCCAAAGCAGGGGAAACTGTACTGGTACATGGTGGAACGAGCGGGATTGGTACGACTGCTTTAATGTTGTGTAAATCACTCGGAATCAAAACTTTTGCAACTGTCGGTTCAGATGAAAAAGTTGCGGCTATTTCTGATTTAACCACGGCTATTAATTATAAAACTCAGGACTTTGAGCAAGTTATTAATGAAGCCACTGACAATGGTGGTGTCGATGTCATTTTAGATATGGTCGGTGCACCATATTTAGAGCGTAATTTGAATTTGTTGCGCCGTGATGGACGTCTGGTCTATATCGCTTTCTTGGGTGGTGCCAAGGCCAAAGAAGTCAAACTGGGTCAAATCATGATGAAACGTCTGACCATTACCGGTTCGACCATGCGTGCACGCAGCACGGCTGAAAAAGCGGAAATTGCACAAGGCCTGAAAGAGCAGATTACACCATTGTGGGCAAAAGGCGAATGTCTCCCGATGATCTATAAAACGTTTAAGTTCGATCAGATTCAGGATGCCCATGCCACAATGGATACTGGAGAGCATGTGGGTAAAGTTGTAGTTGAAATTATTTAATACGAGATAAGTGATTCAAAAAAAGCCAGTAATTTTACTGGCTTTTTTTAATTTTAAGTAAAATATTATTACAAATAAATATATAAAATCTTGAATAAAAATTAAAAATGTTAACTGTTCGACACAACCTGTCAATTATGACACGTAAATTGCATGTATAGATAATTCCGACCAAATGGTTAAACATTCACATGAATGTGAGAGGGAAAATAAGATGAAAATTATTTCAACAGCATATAGTTCAAAACATAGTTTAAGAGCATTACGACGTATTCATAAAATGATTATTCGCGGAACCATCAGCTGGGTAGAGTTACATAAAATGTATCGGGCGATGCTGCATCTGGAGCGTTATATAGAAAGATTAACAATACAAAATCGTCATTCAAGCAAGAAAGCATCCAGAAAATCCAAATAAGATCTTGTATTTTTAGGGTGAATAAAGGGTCAAGATCTGATGCAAAAAAATATCTTAGACTTTGTCCTAATATTATTCATTGATCGGCATTCAGTATAATCATTCAACATCTAGCGATAAATAAGTACATGAGAATGTATTAAGTGGGGATTTATGAAGCGCCCAGCTTCAACACATGAGCGTCTTGCAGAGCGTTTAGCCAGAATTTTGACCAAATTAAATATCGGATATCAACTCCGGGCTGCAGAGCTAGCTGCAGAATTTCAGGTCAGTACCCGCACCATTGAGCGTGATTTTGATCGTCTAGGCTCTTACTTGCCCTTACTTCAAGATGAACAGAAACGATATTATCTGGAACCCTCTTATTTAGGGCGGTTTAAATTGCAGGATATCCAGACTTTTGCCCAGCTTTCGGGGATCAGTGAGTTGTATCCGGCGTTGGATATGTCTTTTATGCGTGAACTGCTGGGTGAGCGGGCAAATCAGGTATTTTCGGCAAAAGGCTATTATTTTGAAGATGCCAAACAGTTTGCCGAACATTTCAAGTTGCTTGCAAGCGCAATCTATAAACGTCAGCAGGTTGAGTTGCAATATTCAGATCAATTGCGAATCATTAAGCCTTATCGCTTGATTCACCATCATGGTATCTGGTATCTGGTGGGGGTAGATCAGGACAAGTTGCGCACTTATCGCTTAAGTCAGGTGCAACAGCTCAAGCTGGTTTCTGAAGCAGAGAGCTTTGCGCATGATCCTGAAGTGCTGAAAATGCTGGCAGATGAAGACAGCATCTGGTTTGGGCAGCAAAAGCAGCAAGTCTTAATCAAGGTACAACCTGAAGTCAGGGTTTTTTTTAAAGAGCGCCGTTTATTTCCAGAACAGCAGATCGAGCAGGAAGCCGAGACTGGAGAGTTAGTGATCAGTTGCCAGATTCGTCACGAAATGCAGTTGTTGCCTTTGGTGCGTTACTGGTTGCCCTATGTGAAAATTATTGAGCCGATTCATTTTCAGCAGAAACTGGAACAGGATTTGCAAGGATATTTACGTTCTGCTGGATAATATTGAGAAAGCAGAGCAGGGTGGCCTGATTAATGATGACGCTGTAAATAGGAATTTAATTTACTTATTTTTTGATTAACTAAATTACAGGCATAAAAAAACCAGCTTTCGCTGGGTTCTTTATTTGCACCATCTTTCTATAGTAGAAGAATGGTGCCCGAGGCCAGACTCGAACTGGCACGCTTTGTGGGCGGGGGATTTTAAATCCCCTGTGTCTACCGATTTCACCACTCGGGCTTTAACAAGATGGAGGCGGAGGTCGGAATCGAACCGGCGTCCACGGAGTTGCAGTCCGCTGCATGACCACTCTGCCACCCCGCCGCGTCTTGTTGATGCGTATATTAGCAAGCTCAGAAAAAAAAACAATAGTGTATTCATCTGTATGCGCATAAAAACATCATCTGGCGGAAAATATTTAAATTATTCATGTAGAATGTGCAAAATTGATTCATATCAACACTTGGGAGAAGTGCCGTGGCATTAGTTCTAGACGGTCGTGCATTGGCGAAGCAAATTGAAGCTGACTTGTTTACTCGCGTAGAAGCGCTGAAAGCAAAATCAGGTCGTACTCCAATTCTTGCGACGATTTTGGTAGGTGACGATGGTGCATCTGCAACTTATGTTCGCATGAAAGGCAATGCCTGCCGCCGTGTTGGTATGGATTCACTCAAAGTGGAACTTCCTAAAGAAACCACAACTGAAGAATTATTGGCTGAAATTGAAAAATTAAATGCAAATCCTGATGTGCACGGTATTCTGCTTCAGCACCCGGTTCCTGCGCAAATTGATGAGCGTGCCTGTTTCGATGCAATCTCGCTTGAAAAAGACGTAGATGGTGTCACTTGCCTGGGCTATGGTCGTATGGCAATGGGTGAGGCAGCCTATGGTTCAGCGACGCCTGCGGGTATTATGACTATCCTGAAAGAGAACAACATTGAAATCGCTGGTAAACATGCGGTAGTTGTAGGTCGTTCTGCAATTTTGGGTAAACCAATGGCTGCGATGCTGCTAGAAGCGAATGCAACCGTAACCATTTGCCATTCACGTACTCAAGATCTTGCAAGCTTTGTTAAGCAAGCAGATATCATTGTCGGTGCGGTAGGTAAAGCAGAATTAATTCAAAAAGACTGGATCAAACAAGGTGCAGTGGTTGTTGATGCTGGTTTCCATCCACGTGATGGCGGTGGTGTTGGTGATATCCAACTTGTTGGCATTGAAGAAATTGCTTCTGCTTACACACCAGTTCCGGGTGGTGTAGGTCCAATGACGATTACCACTTTAATCCGTCAAACGGTTGAAGCTGCTGAAAAAGCTTTAGGTTAATCAAATCCTCCCTAACCCTCCTTTTTCAAAGGAGGGAACTCTGATCACTATTTTTGGATGGAGTTTCCCCCTCTTTTTTAAAGAGGGGCTAGGGGAGATTCTTCAAAGACATTAATACTAATTAAAAGAAATCTAATGAGCTGCACCTTCCGACTCCCTCAAGCCCCAGAACATCTACTAAAAGCCTTGCATGATGTGATTCCACACTGTGAGCTACATGCACAGCAATTGCCGGATACACCCATTTCCCTGTGGCTGATTCCGCCAGTATTCCCAACAGATAAGCTGGATGATGATGTGATTCGTCGCATTTGGAATGATACACCATACTGGATCTTTTGCTGGGCCTCAGGCTTGGCGATGGCGCAGTGGCTATTGGCAGAGCCGCATCATGTTAAAGACAAAGTAGTTTTGGATTTTGGGGCGGGATCGGGCGTAGTTGCCATTGCGGCGAAAATGGCAGGTGCAAAACGTGTGATCTGCTGTGATATCGATCAAGTTAGTCTAGATGCCTGTCGTGCCAATGCAGAGCTAAATGATGTCGAGCTTGAATATCTGGATGACATATATAAGGCAGAGAAAGTGGATATTTTATTAGCCGCAGATGTGCTCTATGATCAATGTAACCGTTTCTTCCTGGATGAGTTTTTAAAATTTGCACCTGAGGTGTGGGTTGCAGACAGTCGGGTAAAAAACTTTAGTCATCCTCAATATGAAAAACTGGATGAGCGTAGTGCGACGACCTGGCCGGATTTGGATGAATCGCCCGAATTTCGTAATGTCAGTTTCTATAAAACACGTTAAATTTAAAAAATCAAAAAGGGCACTAGGCCCTTTTTGATTGTCTTACTCTGATTAAGTAACTAAGTATCAGATATTAAGAACAGGTATAACGAATAACCCGCATGGTCGTAGGGCGGGCTTCTAAAGCTTCGCGTGCACCCGGGTTCTCGCTATTATGTAAATCAGGCGTATTGCTCAAGCTGATTTGCGTGCGGCTATTACCCAGTTGGCGGCCATAGTTTTCCTGTTCCGCAGTTGGATTGGAAATTTCATTGGTGCTTAAAATCTGGATGTTGTAAGTTTTGGAATTTCCTAATACGTGTCTGCAAGCGGCTTGCAAGCGATTTTCATCCTGGCTTGGTCGTCCTGAGAGGGTGTAGCTCAAGGTTGCTGTATTGCCTGAACGTTCCAGAATTTCATAGCCACTTTGTCCATTGAATTGATGGGGTGTGGTCTGACATGCACTCAGTACGAAACTGCTCGCAGCCATAGCCAAAATTACTGTTGTTCTTTTCATATTTATAGTTCCTGAAGTCTTGGCTTAAGTATGCCATATTTTGCTTAAACTGCTGCTCTGGTCAATTGTGATCAATTGTTTAAACAGCCAATAAAAAAGGCCGCTTACGCGACCTTTTTTAATTAAATCAGCAATTAAGCAGATTTAACCGCAGCAATAAGTTCTGCTTGACGAGTTTTTAACGCTTCCGGTAAACGCTCACCTAACTTATCGAACAATTCAGTATGGCTTTCAAGCTCTTTGATCCATTGATCTTTGTCTTGAGAAGTTACTAGGTCAAACTGTTCTTTAGTGAAGTCAGAACCAGTCCAGTTCAGCTGTTCGTAAGTAGGAACTAGGCCGATTGGTGTTTCAACAGCATCAGCACGACCTTCACAACGGTCAATGATCCACTCAAGAACACGCATGTTTTGACCGAAACCAGGCCATACGAAGTTGCCTTCAGCATCACGACGGAACCAGTTCACGTTGTAGATACCTGGAAGTTTGTTGCCAGCAGCAGCAGCTTTCGCACCCACTTGCTCACCCATTTCTAACCAGTGCGTGAAGTAATCTGCCATGTTGTAGCCCGCGAATGGAAGCATCGCGAACGGGTCACGACGAACAACACCTTGTTGACCAACAGCAGCAGCAGTTGTTTCAGAGCCCATCGTTGCAGCTTTGTAAACACCGTCAACCCAGTCAAATGCTTCTGAAATTAGAGGCACAGTGTCTGCACGGCGACCACCGAAGATGAACGCAGAAATTGGCACGCCAGCTGGATTTTCCCAGTCAGCGTCAATAGAAGGGCATTGACCAGCTGCAACTGTGAAACGAGCATTTGGATGCGCTGCTTTTTCTTCGCCAGTGTGTGGTTGACCTTTCCAGTTAGTCAGGTTGGCAGGCGCTTCTTTAGTCAGACCTTCCCACCATACTTCACCGTTGTCAGTCACAGCGACGTTTGTATAAATCACGTCTTTGTGCATGGTTGCCATACAGTTCGGGTTGGTCTTGGTGTTGGTACCAGGCGCTACACCGAAGAAGCCAGCTTCAGGGTTGATTGCATATAAGCGACCGTCTTCACCTGGTTTGATCCAAGCAATATCGTCACCTACAGTTTCAATCTTCCAGCCTTCATAGCCTGCTGGTGGAATCAACATAGCGAAGTTTGTTTTACCACATGCAGATGGGAATGCAGCTGCGATGTAGTGTTTTTCGCCTTGTGGATTGGTCACGCCAAGGATCAGCATGTGTTCAGCTAACCAGCCTTGTTGACGACCCATAAATGATGCAATACGTAATGCCAGGCATTTTTTACCCAACAATGCGTTACCGCCATAACCAGAACCATAAGACCAGATCTCACGAGTTTCTGGGTAATGCACGATGTATTTTTCTTTGTTGCAAGGCCATGCAACATCTTTTTCGCCGTTCGCAAGCGGAGCACCTACAGTGTGTACGCAAGGAACGTATTCACCGTCAGTACCAAGAACGTCATAAACAGCTTTACCCATACGAGCCATTTTAGACATGCTTACTGCAACGTAAGGAGAGTCAGTTAACTCGATACCGATATGAGCGATATGAGAACCCAATGGACCCATTGAGAATGGAACCACATAAAGTGTACGACCTGCCATTGAACCGTCAAATAAATCGTTCAATTTTTCGCGCATGACAGCAGGTGCTTCCCAGTTGTTGGTCGCGCCAGCATCGTCTTTGTTTTCAGAACAGATGTAAGTACGATCTTCAACACGTGCTACGTCAGAAGGATCAGAATTTGCAAGATAAGAACCAGGATGAGTTTCTTGATTCAGCGCTTGCATTGTGCCGTTAGCGATCATCAAGTCGATATAACGTTGATATTCTTCTGCGCTACCGTCACACCATTCAATTTTTGCTGGTTTTGTTAATTTAGCAATCTCTTCCACCCAAGCAATAAGCTTAGGGTGACGAACGAATTCTGGTGCGTTCACTTGGGTCATGGTGAGGCCTATCTCAAATGTGTACAAATTAGATGTACAAAGTACAATCCGAGCAATAAAAAATATCGCCCAGATGAAATATGAAAAAAAGTGGCTGTATTAAAGCATAAAATGATAAAAAAAATAAGACCAAAGAAGTGCTAGATTTCTTTTGGAATATAATGCTATTTTATTTATAAATATAAGTAAAACAACAAGATAAAACTAAATATTTGAATTATTGATTCTATTTATTTAAATGATGAGTGGTATTTATTTTAAAAATTAATATTAAAATCATTATCTTAATTTTATAAGATCTCTAATATTCATTATTGATTAAATAAATGGTTGCCATTTGAATTTTACATAAAGCCACTGTTAATTGTCTATGAATTGGACAAAATGCCAATAGGCTTCAATGAAATTGCGCGAAAAATGTCTAATCAATCTAAACCCTTATCGCTGATTTTTAATCATAAAGCTGGTTTTCGCATACAGGGGCCAGAAGGCATTTATGAACAGCTGATCGATATATTTTCAGCGCAGGGTTATCAAACTAAAGCTTATGAAATCAATGATTCACAGCAATTTGATAAAATTATGGTTGAGGTGCTTGAACAGCATTTGGCATCTAGCGAGTCAGGAATCATCGTTGCGGCAGGCGGAGATGGCACTTTAAATACAGTCGCCAAACATGTGTTGAATACGCAAATTCCTGTCGGTATTTTGCCTTTAGGGACTTTTAACTATGTGGCGAGATTATTGGGGATTCCGCTGGATTTGCTTGAAGCGGCAAAAGTGATTGCGACAGGACAGCCACAACGTATGAATGTTGCCCGGATCAATCAGGAAATTTATCTGAATAATGCCAGTTTAGGTCTATATCCTTTATTTATTAAAAAACGTGAAGACTATAATCGTATTTTTGGTCGCTTACCGCTACATGCCTATACTTCTGCACTGGATGTTTTAATTCGCGACCGTAAAGAATTAAAACTAAAAATCTGGGTGGATCAAAAGAAATATCCGGTAAAAACACCACTGATTTTTTTTGGCAATAATCCCTTGCAACTGGCGGATATGAAAATGCGCATTGCAGAAGCGGCTGAAAAAGGCAAAGTGGCGGGAGTTGTAGTTTCTAAAAGTGATAAGCTTACTTTATTTAAGCTAGTGTATCAGCTGATTCGTGGCAAGATTGACCAGGCATCGGATGTTTATAGTTTTGCAGCCGATCAAGTTCGAATCGAATCCCGAGCCAAGAAACTGATGGTAGCGATTGATGGGGAAATTGTGGAAATGGCCCCGCCACTCAATATTTCTGTATTAAAAGATAGCCTAAACGTAATGGTGCCACATGATCCTGCATCTGTCTGATCTGCATTTTGGAACAGAGAAGCCGGAGTGTTTAGAAGCGATTCGGCATTTCTGTCAGACCCATCCACTTGAAGCCGTCGTCATCAGTGGTGACCTGACTCAGCGCGCACGTTTGGGTCAATTCTTTGCCTGCAAAAAATTTTTAGATCAGCTCAATACGCCTTATATGGTGATCCCGGGGAATCATGATATTCCGCTCTATCATTTGTGGAATCGGCTTTTCAATCCATTTACCCGTTACCAGATTTTTTTTGGTGAATTGGAGCCAATATTTGAAACTGAAAATTTTTATCTGATTGGGGTGAATTCGATCCGACGTCGATATCATACCAAAGGGCATTTATCCCTTGAGCAGATTCAGCGTATTGACCTGACGCTGGCGCAGGCACCTGCGTCCAAATTAAAAATCATTGTCAGCCATCAGCCTTTTTATGTGCCTTTTCAAAATAAGCGCGGTTTCAAGGACAGCCCATTGATGGCCAAAATTGCTTTAGAGGCCTGGGCAGAGCATGGTCTGTTTGCGGTGTTGCATGGGCATCTGCATCAACCGGCGATTTATGATTTGAATCAGATGTTCGGATTGGGGATGGATCATCCTGTATATGATGTACATGCAGGGACTTCTGCGTCAAATCGTCTACATAAAGATGAACCGAACAGCTTTAATCTGATTGATGCCACAGGAAAAATTTCTCAATATTTATTCGATGAAGTGGCACAAGCCTTTATGTTGAAGGCTGATCTGCCGAATAAATAGACGAAAACCTATGATTCGTTAAAAAAAACCAATTTTTTTTCATTTTTGCCCTTGAAGCGTTTTATTCCATCTCCATAAAAGTGACATCAAAAATTTTTGATGATGACCCATGGAATAATTAAGTCGTCATCAGTGACCTAAAAAAGACTTAGTCTGATGGAGTTATTTATGAGCAACATTCGTCCATTACATGACCGCGTTGTTATTCGTCGTGTTGAAGAAGAAACTAAAACAGCTGGGGGCATTTTACTTCCAGGTTCGGCTGCTGAAAAACCTGCTCAAGGTGAAATCATTGCAGTTGGTAATGGTCAAATCACTGACAATGGCGTACGCGCGTTAGACGTAAAAGTTGGCGACAAAGTATTGTTCGGTACTTATGCAGGTACTACTGTAAAAGTAAACGGCGAAGAGCTTTTAATCATGAAAGAATCTGACATTTTAGCGGTATTAGAAGCTTAATCTGCGCTAAAAAGTTTTATTCGTTCCAAATCAGATTTTGTAAAGATACAACAATATTCGGAGTCAAATATGTCAGCTAAAGACGTAAAATTTGGTGATTCAGCTCGTTCAAAAATGATTGCTGGTGTAAACACCCTTGCAGATGCAGTAAAGGTTACTTTGGGTCCTAAGGGCCGTAACGTTGTTATCGACCGTTCTTTTGGTGCACCGCACATCACTAAAGATGGTGTCACTGTTGCCAAAGAAATTACGCTGAAAGACAAGTTCGAGAACATGGGTGCTCAACTGGTTCGTGAAGTTTCTTCAAAAACTAACGATATCGCAGGTGATGGTACAACGACTGCAACTGTATTGGCACAAGCAATTTTGAATGAAGGCATCAAGTCAGTAACAGCGGGTATGAACCCAATGGACTTGAAACGCGGTATCGATATTGCGGTACGTTCTGTAGTTGAAAACATCAAGGCAACTGCAAAACCAGCATCAGACTCTAAAGCGATTGAACAAGTAGGTTCGATCTCTGCTAACTCTGATACGACTGTAGGTCAGCTGATTGCGCAAGCAATGGAAAAAGTGGGCAAAGAAGGCGTGATCACGGTTGAAGAAGGTTCAGGCTTCGAAGATTCGCTTGACGTAGTTGAAGGCATGCAGTTCGACCGCGGTTATATTTCTCCGTACTTCGCGAACAAGCAAGATACTTTAACAGCTGAACTTGAAAATCCATTCATTCTTCTTGTTGATAAAAAAATCAGCAATATTCGTGAATTGATTACAGTACTTGAAGCTGTTGCTAAAACTGGCAAACCGCTTTTAATCATTTCTGAAGATGTTGAAGGCGAAGCGCTTGCGACGCTTGTTGTCAACAACATGCGCGGTATTATCAAAGTATGTGCGGTGAAAGCACCTGGTTTTGGTGATCGTCGTAAAGCTATGCTTCAAGACATCGCGATCTTGACTGGCGGTACTGTGATTTCTGAAGAAATCGGCATGCAGCTGGATCAAACGACGCTTGATCACTTGGGTACAGCACATAAAGTAACTGTATCTAAAGAAAATACTGTAATTGTAGATGGTGCTGGTAATGCTGGCCAAATCGCTGACCGTGTACAGCAAATCCGTGCACAGATCGAAGAATCTACTTCAGAATATGACAAAGAAAAACTTCAAGAGCGTGTAGCGAAACTTGCTGGCGGTGTTGCTGTCATCAAAATCGGTGCTGCAACTGAAGTTGCAATGAAAGAGAAAAAAGACCGTGTAGACGACGCGCTTCATGCGACTCGCGCTGCGGTTGAAGAAGGTGTTGTTGCGGGTGGTGGTGTTGCACTGGTACGTGCTGCATCTGCACTTGAAGGTGTAACAGGCGCGAATGATGACCAAAACGTAGGTATCAACATTCTTCGCCGCGCGATTGAAGCACCACTTCGTCAAATCGTATCTAACGCAGGTGATGAGCCTTCTGTAGTGATCAACGCTGTGAAGAATGGCGAAGGTAACTTCGGTTATAATGCTGCAACTGGCGAATATGGCGATATGCTGGAAATGGGTATTCTTGACCCTGCTAAAGTAACGCGTTCTGCACTTGAGCACGCGGCTTCTGTTGCTGGCTTGATGCTGACCACTGAATGCATGATCACTGAAATCCCAGAAGACAAACCTGCAATGCCTGATATGGGCGGCATGGGCGGCATGGGCGGCATGATGTAATTCATCATCCGAGCATTTCATAAAAAATCCCCGCAATAGCGGGGATTTTTTTATGCGTTTACAAAATTATGATGCGGACTTTTTAACTAATTTATAATTTAAATTACTGTCGATTTTTTTACCTGATTTCATCTCGCGTGCTTCAACAAAATTTTCACCGACAAAGAATTTACGATTTTCAGCTTTATTATCTAATGTGATGATTGAAGGATCTTGAGGGTCAAAACTGAAACTGCCTTTAGTTTCGGTCTCATTATTTCCGCCTTTACCTAAATATTCTTCATTTAGCTCATAGGTTTTATCCGGATTGAGATCTAGCTCGACCTTAATTCCTTCACAGTCAGCACAAGGAAAAACACCCTCGTATTCACCTGCCCAATCTAGTGAGGTTTCTGCGCTATCCGCACGGGTCACACTGGTATCCGCTTTATTTTGCTCCATCATGGCTGGGCTGGATTGAGCATTATTATTCATCGGCTCATTATCATTGGGCTTTGAACAGGCGGTTAAAGCTCCTGCAATAACGACTGCTATCGCAGCAGTAAGCGTTAATTTTTTCATTGTTTTGACCCTATTAAATTATTTGTTATGAATTACATTAAAAGTAGTCAGTACAGATAAATAGGGCAATCTTGTTAAAGTTTGATTCATTAGGTGAATCAGGCCAAAGTTATTGATAAGTGAGCAGGATTTAAGAATTTTTAGCCAAATTTAAAGTCACTTTATGCTGTTTCGTTAACCAATTCTGAACGCTATGATTAGAAAATAATGATAATGCGGAGGGGATAATGAAATTAGAACAAGAAAATAATCTGATTGCAAAAATTTATGATGCTGCTGTATTGCCATCTTTGTGGCTGGACGTGATCAAAGATATCGTGAGCTATACTAAAAGTAAGAGTGCAATTTTTACCGGTCTGGATCAGCTTAATCCAGGCTATGATTTTGTTTACACGCACAATATCCCGAGTGAAAGTCTGGCTGCTTATCAAGATGAGCGTATCAGAGTGATTGATATGAAATTGCATATGCCATTATGGAATGCGATCGAGATGGGCGATGCATTGAGTCATAACTGTCAGCACTATGCAGAACAGCCGGGTACGGATCACTATGTTTTCTATGAGAAGTGTTTAAAGCCTGGCGGTGTATCTTATCTGGCAGGGGTATTGCTGGATCGGGGAAATTATCGTTGGGCGGTACTGGGTATTCATCGTGCTCCTGAGGTGCAGCCTTTTGAACAAGTTGAGCTGGATTTTCTAAGACGTATCAGTATTCATTTACGCCGGGCTTTGCAAATTCACCGGCAAATCAACTTGATTCAGCAAGATAATTTAAGCTTGTATACCGTATTGGATAGTTTAAAAACCGGAATTGTACTGCTCGATCAAAACCTGTGTTTAAGTTATTCCAATCCTGTTGCGCAAAAGATGCTTGATCAAAGTTCATGTCTGGATCTGGATATACATAACCGTCTAAAAACCAATTATGCTCAGCAGATACGTTTTGATCAGCTATTAGAAAGTGCTTTGCTGGAAGATACGACCATTCAGACTGAGGTGGGTGGAGTCTTGGCGTTGAGTGATGGGGCAGGCTCGCAATTTATGCTGACGGTGGTGCCATTTAAAAAATTAAGAAATATGCAGCATTTACAGTCTGCTCAGCATCAGATTGCCTTATTTATGACAGATAAAAATCAGCATTACTCCCTGTCAAGAGCTTACCTACAACAGTGTTACCAGCTTTCCAAACGAGAGTTTGATTTATGCGAGTTGTTAATTAATGGTTATAAAATAGAAGATATTGCAGAACAGTGTGGCATTACGTTGAGTTCGGTACGGACATATTTTAAAAATATTTATGAAAAAACCCAATGTTGTTCGCAAATCGAACTGATGCATTTATTGATGGGCTGTACCATTCAATTTGAACATATTGATTAAACCGGCCTGAATTTCATATTCAAGCCGGTTTATATGGGTTATTTAACACGTTGTAAAGTTACAGGATCTTCACCTTGCGGATGTAAGATAAGATTGTTGTTAGATATATTGATGCTTGCAATTGTCTTACTGCCATTTGAACTATCTTGTAATCCACCACACTCGTTGGTATCGAATAATACCTCGGTTGTGGTGAGAGTATTTGCTGACAATGTATATTTGCCATATTCAATCCCTGGCCAACCACAGTCATCTCCACCTTCAGTGTCTAGGAAGAAATAATAGTTGTTATCAAAGAAAGCAAATAGATGTGTTTCATTAAGTCGCCACGTGCCGACGAGACTATTAGACTGCTTAACTCGATTTAAACGGTATTCAGTACTAACGCCTGGTTCAGTAAGAATTAATTGAGTTCCATTAAAGTTTAAAGAATAAGGTTTATTCTCGGCAGGATGTGAAAGTCCCCATTCACCATTGGTGTCATGTAGGATTTCCGGTTCAATCACGGTTGTTGTTGCATTCCATTTTAAGCGGCCCATTTCAATGCCTGCTTGACCACTCTCCTCTTTGGCTTCTGCTTCACCTAGTGCATAGCGTCCATCTTCCAGAATGTGAATCAACACAGCAGTGTTATCGGTACGGTTAATCTCCCAAGTGCCGGCAATATCTTTGTAGAAGGTCGCTTGGAAGTGTGCTTTAGCATCCTCTTCATTCACTAACTTTTCTTCAGGAATTACTGTTTTGACAATAGCTTCATTTTTAAAGTCATTATAAGGTTGGTCAAAATTGATACTCTGATTTTTTAAGGCATCTGTAGTGGCCGTACTAATTTGAAGTTTGTCATCGTTATCATCTCCATCTAAGGATTGTAAAAATACCAGTAAGTTAAGGCGAGCATTTTCAGTCTCAGCTAAATCCAAAGGGGTAACACGTTCTTTTGCTTCAATTTCATCCCCGAGTTGAACATCACCAATATAGAATTTAACCGTTTCTCCTTCATTGAAGTTAAATTCACCATCGTCATTGGTAAAACCTGTAGCACCACTACTTGTGACATAGCGTACCCCAGCAATCACAGCATCCGTTAGTACCCCGGTCTGGGTTCCAATATTACTTGTTGGAGGTGTACTTGAGTTATCATCCGAACCACCACAGGCACTAAGTAACCCTGCTAAAGCAATACAAAGTAAAGTCTTTTTCATTAGAATCTTCCTGAAATTTATAATGTGGATTCAGTATAAAAAGACCCTTATATTTGCCATATCCCAAAATGAGGAGGTTAAGAGCTTTTTAATGCATGAATCCTTTAAATTAGAAAGAAATTCCTATTTGTATTGGGAAGCAATCTTAACTATCCGTAAATTGATGTATGAGATAAGTTGAAAGGTGGCAAAAATAATCAACTATTCATTTAAAAATTCTAATTATACAAATATAGATTAACTGTTTATTTATTGATCATAGAGCACTATCTATATTTGCCGAGGTTGCTAAAATTCGCGCAATTTTGAATAGAATTGGTGCGTGACGTGTTTGAGAAGTTAGCAGAACAAAGCCTGAGGCTGATGGGTTGGGAAATTGATAACCATTGGCCCCTAGATTTAGACCAATGTGTCATGATTGCTGCTCCTCATACCAGTAATTGGGATGCACTGTATGCGCGACTGGCCTTAAAAGCATTAGGTGTGAATGTTCGCTTAACCATTAAAGACAGTTATATGAAATTGCCATTTGGACCTTTTGTGCGTGCTATGGGCGGTATCGGGATCGATCGCCGTCCTAAACAGCCGGGTGAGCCTCGTCCGAGCATGGTTCAGCTGATGACAGACTTATTCAAGACTCATCCTAAACTGGTCATGCTGGTCACGCCAGAAGCAACTCGTGCCAAACAGGAACAGTGGAAGACAGGTTTTTATCATGTAGCGATTAGTGCCGGTGTGCCGATTGCATTGGCCTATATGGACTATGCCAAGAAGAAAACTGGCGTAGGTAAAATCGTTTATCCGACAGGGGATTATGAAAAAGATATGGCAGAAATCATGGCATTTTATGCAGAGATTCAACCAAAATTCCCTGAATGCTTTAGTGTAGATCAGCGCTATTATCAGAATTAAAATTGAGTTGAAAAAAAGCAGGAAAATTCTCCTGCTTTTTTATTGCCTAATCATTATGAAGATTGACAGACTTAAGATGCATTTTCAGAAGCGGGTAAAATTCCACCCAGATTTTGGCAGGCATCTTTATAAAGATCATATTGCTGTTCTACTACTTCATGCAGTGGCAGGTCAAACAGCTCTTCACCCTGATGATATTGCTTGATATAAGATTCGACCTTTGATTTGCTGCTATACAACATCTGCTGATAATAGTCGGTCATACTGTTATGTGGCATTTGGGCGGTATCTACCTTGGCACAATGGAAATTTTGCAGTAATTGTTCGGACTTTTTCAAATCGCTGGACATACAACCTGCCAGTAGCAAGGTACTGAGCAATGTCGTGATAAATTTCATGGAAAGTAGACTAAAGGTTTTATGGGAGCGCACTATTGTAGAAGTAAAACCCAGTCACAAAACCTTTTTAATCTACCAAATGGTTAAAAAATAGAACAACAGAATTTGAAAATCCAGGTTCATTCTCTAAACATCTAACCTTTAACCAAGCCACCATCTACAATCAGGTTTTGTCCTGTGATGGCACGTGAATAAGGTGACAAAAACATCAGGATTACAGCAGCGAATTCTTCGGGTGTAATCACGCGGCGTAAAGGTGTCGATTGAGCAATCAGGTCAAAAACAAAGTCAGGTGTGGCCTTGCTGGCATCGGTCGTTTGTAACAGACCTCCAGAGAGCATATTCACATTAATGCCATATTGCCCCAAATCCTGCGCCGTGGTGCGGGTAAAGGCCAATAATGCTGCTTTGGCGGCGGTATAGTCATGATAAGGAACCACCGGATTTTGCACTAGGTTTGTACCAATATTTACGATCCGGCCGAAGCCTGCCTGTTTCATATCATCCAGAGCGGCCTGCGTGGTATTTAAGGCAGCCTGTACAGCACCGCTAAATTGCCGTTGCAACATGTCCCAAGTCAGCGTGTCTACTTTAGGGCGTGCATCGCCATTAAATTCAAATTGAATCAGTGCGTTATTGACTACAGCATGAATCGCTTCCCCGAAATGGGTTTTAGCCGCGGCAAATAAAGCACGTACCTGATCAGCTTGGGTCACATCTGCCTGATAAATAAATACCTGTTCAGGATACTGCTGGGCCAGCTGTTCAGCTTGCTGCTGACTGCTATGATAATTGACGACCACGCGCGCGCCCTCAGCCAGTAAAGCCTGAGTAATGGCTAAACCCAAACCACGTGCACCACCAGTAACAAGAACAATCTGATCACGAATCTGCATAATGATGATCTATATTTACAAAGATTGGCCTTAACATAGCAGTTATTTCAACGGATTCAAGCTTTAGCGGGGAAGACAGACTCGGCTTGATCTTGTGTTTAAATGAATTGGGACGCTAATAGAAAACAGCCTGCACTAAAGAGTAAACTTAAGATCATGCGTTTGAACAGTAATTCCGAAATTTTATAAAATAGTTTTGCGCCTAAAATTGCCGGAATACTCACAAAAACAATCAGCAAGGCCATATAGGGTAAATGGCTTTGATTGATCAGGCCTTGCCATACATAAGTACCCAGCGTGAAAAGCTGAATTGCAAAATTAAAGTGCCGTAAAATATAGCGCTGCTGGGTTTTGGGTAATTGTTTTAACATCACCCAGGCCGAAGGAATGGCACCGCAAAAACCGCCCAGTCCTCCTAAAATTCCGCCAATAAAACCGATGCAGCTATCAGTCAATTTTCCTGAATGCTGAATTGTTTTGAATTGCGGATTGAATAGCATCACCGGACACCACAGTACCAGAAAAAATCCCAAGATCATCTTAAAGGTATCTGCTTGAATGATCTGCAACAGATAAGTACCCAGCGGCACGCCAATCAGACCAGCAATCAGATAAGGCAGCACCAACTGTCTAGATAAAACCGACTGCTTTTGTTCCTGATTGAGTGAAATCACATGACTCCAGATCGAGGCAAATACCAGCAAGGGTGCGGCCAGTTGCGGAGGCAGCACCCAGACCCAGAAAGACATGGCGATCAGGGCAAAGGCAAAGCCGGTCAGCCCCTGGACAAAACCTGCGACCATTGCACCAAGAATAAATAACAGCCAAGTCATAAAGATCAGGTCATAAGCAAAGGCAGCAGTATTCTCAAGATTTAAACAAAAGCCAAGCTTCCATTTAGCTGGATTTATGCAAATGAAAGTTCAAATTCTCATAAAAGCATGAATGCTAATTAAGAAAAAAGAGGTTTACGGCCATGCATAAAACATGCATAAATCTCTACAAGAGTGCAACAATGGCTCCGTTCACTCTCCATGAACTCGCCTGATACTGACAGAGTGCAGTAAGAGGTGATGGACATGATGAAAAAAGTGATATTACTTTCTGTATTGGCTGTGTCATTAACCGGTTGTGTGGTTGATCCTTGGGATGATGATTATCGTGGCAACAGAGATCGTAATGGACATTATGATCGAGACCACAGAAATCATGACTGGAAAAATAAGGACCATAAAGATCATCGGGATTGGAAACGTGACCGAGATAACCGCGACTGGCGCCGTGATCGTTAATCACAGTCTTTAAATTTGACTGACTACAATGACAAAAAGGATTCCACTGAGGAATCCTTTTTTAATGGCTCTTCAAAACAATTTAAATCAAGAAATACTTTTTTGATAAAGCCCCGCACGAACTGTACCGGCTTTGGTATTTTTAATTAAACGCCATGAGGACGGTAATTTAAGTAATTGTAAATCACGATCTGCTTCTACATAAATATAGGCATTGTCCTTGATCAGAGGATCTGCCTTTAGCGCTAGTTCTTCCCATAAATCCAGGCTATATGGCGGATCTAGAAAAACCAGATCAAACTGTGCCTGAAGGGTAGACAAAGCTTGCTGCGCCGTAGCCACTTTTAATTGTGCACGTGCTTTGGTGACTTTTAAAAGTTCCAGATTTTGGGTCAGAAATTGTGCCTGAGTACGATCCGGCTCAATCATCACCACTGATGCAGCACCACGCGATAATGCCTCAAACGCCAATGCCCCAGAACCGGCACAAATATCCAACACCTGGGCATTTTGTACATCCCACATCAGCCAATTAAACAGTGTTTCCCGAACACGGTCAGGCGTCGGGCGCAAACCCTCAATGCTGGCAAAAGGCAGTTGGCGGCGTTTCCAGTCACCACCAATAATTCGAAGCTGGTTTTTCATCTTTAATCTCGCTCTACCGGTGTCGGAGCAGGTGTTGCTGCGGGAGATGCAGCCGTATTTGCAGAAGTCGGAGCAGCATTGTCGGGCTGGTCACTGGCTGGAACGGCACTAGATGCTGCATCCTGACTCAACATGCCTGCACCACTTGGCAATTCAGCTGGCTTGATTCCGGCCGTCATCAGACCACCACTTAATTGGTGGCCTTGTGGGCGTACCGGATTTTTATCTTTATGCAGTAACCAGTAATCAAAAATTGGACGGGCCAGAGCCGTTGCGGCACTACCACCGCGACCATTTTCCAGAATAACCGCAATCGCGATTTCAGGATTTTCAGCAGGTGCAAAACCGACAAACAGACCATGATCCAGCTGACGGTCAGTCAATAAGGATTCATTATAGCGCTTGCCTTGAGCAATACTTTTCACCTGTGCCGTACCGGTTTTTCCGGCAATAGAATATTGTAAGCCGCTTTTGATGCCTCGGCCTGTACCGGATTGAATCACGTCCACCATCGCATCACGCATCTTGATCCAGTCTTCTTCCTGACCATTAAAATCGATCTTGCCATGCGTGCCATTATGCACCTTGAACGGTTTGGCACCGCGACTTTCGCGCAGAACATGGGGAATGACTTTATTGCCATGGTTGGCGGTAATGGCTGTGGCCATAGCCAGCTGCAATGGCGTTGAAGTAAAAGCACCCTGACCAATACTGACAGAAATGGTTTCACCACGTGACCATTTGGCCTTGCGGGTACGCATTTTCCATTCCGGGTTTGGATACAGTCCTGAGCTTTCACTTGGTAAGTCCACCCCGGTTTTTTCCCCAAAGCCAAACTGACGCATCCAGGCATTCATTTTTTCAATACCCATGCGGTAGGACATGACATAGAAATAAGTATCACAGGAGACTACTTGCGATTTATGCAAGTTGACTACGCCGTGTCCTGACTTTTTCCAGTCGCGGAATTTATGCGAATCGCCCGGAAGTGTGAAATAGCCGGGATCGGAAATTGCTGTATCCCAATCGACCAGACCATAATGAAGGCCACCCAGGCCAAACATCGGTTTAATGGTCGAACCTGGAGGATAAGTTCCTTGAACCGCCCGGTTATATAGCGGCTGATCAAGGTTATCACGTAAGTAGGAATAATCTTTGGTGCTAATCCCAGTCACAAACAGATTCGGGTTAAAACTTGGACTGGAGACCAGCGCCAGAATTTCCCCGGTTTTGGGATTCATCGCCACAATCGCGCCACGACGCCCGGCCAGTTGCTCCGAAGCGACTACCTGCAAGCCGTAATCCAGTGACAGGAACAGATCATTACCACGTACCGGATCTTTACGGCCCAAATGACGCAGCACATTACCAAAGGCATCTGCTTCTACCGATTCATTTCCCGGCACACCATGTAAAAGTTCTTCATAGGATTTTTCCACACCGATTTTTCCGATCAGGTTGGTTCCAGCATAGAGATCCTTATCAATTGATTTCAGTTCTTTGTCATTAATCCGACCGACATAACCAATCACATGTGCAAACAGGTCACCATGCGGATAGTAGCGGGTCATCTGGGTTTCAATATTCACGCCCGGAAATTGATATTTCACTTCACTGAAACGGGCAATATCATTTTCATTCAGGTTGAGCTTGATTGAAACCCGTTCGGTTTTACGTGCTGTTTTAATCCGGGTTTGAAAGCGTTCCAGGTCTTCTTCGGTCAGTTCCAGAATCGGTTTGAGGCGTTCGAGCGTTTGATCGATATCCTGTACGTCGGCACGACTTAAAGTGGCAGTAAATACCGGATAGTTATCGGCCAGCAGAACGCCGTTTCGGTCATAAATATAACCGCGCGCTGGGGGGAGGGGTTGCAGACGAATCCGGTTTTCATCAGAAGCTGTAGTAAAGCTTTCAAAGTTGAACAGTTGCAAATAGGCATAGCGGCTGACCAGCAGCAGCATAAAGAAAATGACAATCCCCATGGAAATCAAGACTCGACTGCGATAGATGCGCTTTTCTTGTTGTGCATTTTTTAAAGGAAAGTGCTGCTTCATACGCGATCGACTTAAGACCTGAGAGTGGTAGAAAAGAATCAAAGTGGAGTATTCTAACGCAACTGCACTTGATTTGATAATGAAAAACTGCCCTTACAATCAGTTCCTTTAAGCTTTGACTTTGCAGACATTAAAATTGTAAAGTGCTGTATATAAGAGTTGTGATAATTCTGCTAGAGTAAAATCTAATAAAAATAGGACTATACCAAAAACTATAATTAAGGAAGATGGTGAAGGAATGAACAAGGTTTACCCTTTGTTAGCGTTTGCATTGTGGGCGAACGGGGCTTATGCACATGATCAGATTAATAATACTGCAACCAAAATAGAGCCTGCTCAGGCAAAAGCCTTTAATGTGGGTGTTGGTTTTACCCAGAAATTACTGCATTTAAATACCGAATGGGTGAACCCTTATGGGATTGCTTATGTGAAAGGTGGTGTTTTTCTGGATGATGATCGTACGATTGGCGGTCAGGCAGGCTTTCGTTATCCTGCACATCTCACCGGCAAAGACAAAAATGGTTATTATGTCGGGGTTTATGCCGGGCATATCGACAGCAAACAGGTTGATGGCGAGTATGAAGGCTGTTTAGGTGCTGGCGTTGATTTGGCCTATGTTTTGCTTAGTTCAGAACGGATCAGCAGTTTTAGTATCGGGATCGGTGCCGGAGAGAAACTCGAAGACCGAAATGGTCGTGCTGTGGCTGAAACAGAACCCCGGCTACAATTTTCCTATACTTTAAGTATCGGTTTATAGACAAAATATTCGACCTTATTAATATGTGTATTCTGTGAACAAAAAATTAAATATGGAAGTTATGCATGCTTGAGTACGTCAACGAGTTGTGGCAAACCTTTGTAAACCGCCCGGATTTTTGGGCCGTGCTCAGCATTATTCCAGTGACTGCATTTGTAACTTGGGCTCACGTCTGGATGGCGCTGAAAATGGTCTTTTATCCGATCAATTTTTGGGGTTTCCATCTCGGGCCTTTACCTGTGGGCTGGCAAGGGATTGTGCCACGCAAAGCTGGACGTATTTCAGGCATTATTACCGATAACACACTGTCAAAATTAGGCTCTATCCGCGAATTTTTACAGGCGATGGATCCGGATGATATGGCACGCATCATTGGCGAGCAGGTCGGTTTCGAACTGGAACACCTGATTGATGAAGTGATGATGGATCGCAATGCGGTGCTCTGGGAAAACCTACCTTTTGCTATTAAGCGCAGAATTTATGCACAAGCACAAAAACAAATGCCGGCAATTTTGCGTGAATTAGTGACTGAGCTGACCATGAACGTCGAGTCACTTGTAGATATGCGTGAAATGGTAGTGAGCCAGATGGAAGGCGACCGTCGCTTGATGGTGCGTATGTTCCTGAAGGTGGGTCAAAAAGAGATCAATTTTATCTGGCATATCAGTGCCCTCATCGGGATGTTCTTTGGGATTTTCCAGATGATTGTCTGGTTTGTAGTGCCGTGGCACTGGACTGTACCGTTCTGGGCTGCGATCTGGGGCTTTTTGACCAACTGGATCGCGATCTGGATGGTATTCAACCCACTCTATCCACACCCAGTAAAGTACCCGCAATTCTTTGCCCGTACCACAAATCGCAAGTTTCCGTGGATTAAGCCGGTGATTCCTCGTATCGGCACCTATAACATACAAGGCGCATTTATGAAACGTCAGGATGAAGTCTCTGACGTCTTCGCAAGTGTAGTCACAGAAGACCTGATTACGTTAAAATCGATCATGACCGAGATGATGTATGGCGGCAGAAAAGACAAAACCCGCCGCATTATCAAACGTCATATTAATGAAATTATGGAAACACCCCTGGTTCGGACCTCTTTACAGCTGTCTTTAGGACCAAAAGAGTATGCAAAACTCAAGACGGACTTGATCGATCGCTCGATTGAAATTACGATGGTACCTGTATGCGACCCAGCATTTAATGCGAGCCGTGCACAGAAAATCTATCAAATGTTTAGAGACCGCATACGTGAGTTGACTCCGAAGGAGTTTCAGAATCTTTTACGTCCTGCATTTCAGGAAGATGAATGGATTCTGATTTTATTGGGTGGGGTAACCGGTTTTGTCGCGGGTTTAATCCATTTGTTTGTGGCTTTCTTATAATGAGATGTCGGGGGACACAATCGGGTGATTGTGGTCGTGGCGTCATACATATTGTTTAAATGAGGATGTTTATATATGCGCATTATCTTACTCGGACCACCTGGAGCAGGTAAAGGTACACAAGCTCAGTTGATCTGTAAGCGCTACAATATCCCACAAATTTCAACCGGTGATATGCTCCGTGCTGCAATTCGTGAAGGAACTGAATTAGGTCTACAAGCTAAAAGTGTCATGGACAATGGCGGTTTGGTTTCTGATGAGTTGATCATTGGTCTGGTGAAAGAGCGCATTGCGCAACCTGACTGTGTAAACGGCTGCATTTTTGATGGTTTCCCGCGTACCATTCCTCAAGCAGAAGCCTTGGAAAAAGAAGGCATTGCAATTGATCACGTGATTGAAATTGATGTACCAGATGAAGAAATCGTACAACGTCTTTCTGGCCGTCGTCAGCATCCTGCATCTGGCCGTGTCTATCACATCGTTTACAACCCGCCAAAAGTGGAAGGTAAAGATGACGAAACGGGTGAAGATCTGGTTCAACGTCCTGATGACCAGGAAGCAACCATTCGTAAGCGTCTAGGTTCTTACCATACTGAAACCGAGCAACTGGTTGGTTTCTACCAAGGCCGTGCAGCGTCTGGTGAAAATGCACCAACTTATGACAAGCTAAATGGTTTACGTCCAATCGATGAAGTTCAAACTGATCTTTTCGCGATTCTGGATCAGGCAAAATAATCGGCTGACGATGATTTTGACAATCGGAGAGCCCTAAGTCATATTAGGGCTCTTTTTTATTGCGTATTTGAACGGGGTACTTGTTGCTATGAAATTTGGCGTATTGGTGTTGATGGTAGTCTTTCTGGCAGTATTGGTAGGTCTGTTCTATTTCAGTTTTAAAATGCTCAACAAAGTACGTCAGGAAGAACGTGCTGAAAATGCAGCAAAGCGACCTGAGCGCCAGCTCCATCCAAAATTACAAGCCGAACTTGAACAGCGCAAGCAGCAGGAAAAGGCTGAACAAGATCAGGATAAATAATCCATAATAGTTCAGCTCAGCTAAGAATTTGGTTTGAACGAAAAGCACTCTTCTCATAGTCGATAAAAAGGTGACACATTGGTCACCTATTTTTATCCCAGCTTGATCACGCCGTTCTATTCAGCAAGCTCAATATTTTTCACTGCAATTTGGCGGGCTGCACCAAATTCAAACCGATCCGGCCAGTTACACACATCGGATACTACACATTCATGACATTTCGGTTTGCGCGCAATACACGTATAACGACCGTGTAAAATCAGCCAGTGATGTGAATCAATGATAAATTCCTTGGGAATGACTTTGACCAGACGGTGTTCAACTTCCAACACATTTTTGCCAACCGCTAGTCCGGTACGGTTACCTACCCGGAAAATATGGGTATCAACCGCCATGGTCGGCTGACCAAAGGCCGTATTCAGTACCACATTCGCCGTTTTACGACCTACACCCGGCAGGGCTTCTAAGTCTGCACGATTGTCCGGTACGATGCTGTTGTGCTTCTGAATCAGCATCTCGCAGGCTTTAATCACGTTGACCGCTTTCGAGTTATATAAACCAATGGTCTTGATATATTCCTTCAAGCCGTCCACACCTAGCGCATAAATGGCTTCCGGTGTATTGGCGACTGGAAAGAGTTTGTCTGTGGCTTTGTTGACGCTGACATCGGTAGCTTGAGCAGAGAGCGTGACCGCGACCAGTAATTCAAAGGGATTGGAATAATTCAGCTCAGTTTTTGGGTTAGGCCGCTGTTCACGCAGGCGTTCAAAAAAGGTCTGAATCTGCTTTTTGGTCATGTTTTTAACGGGCTTGGCCTTTGCTGTGGTCATGTTCTATCCCTGTAAAGCCTGTAATTGCTGTGTCAGTTCTTCCAGTTGGGTGCGTTTTCGGGCATCTTCACGAACCGAAAGCTGTTTTTCCAGTTTTTTAATTTGGGTACGTAGTTTTGCCAGTTCAATCGTGGTCTTGGAATCGAAAGCTATAGGTGCATTCTCTGGCTTGCTCGCGACTTCAATCACAGGAAGTTGCTCATTTAAAGCAGAGAAACGGGCAAACAGGGCAGTATCAATTTCTGCACGGACCACAGGTCCCTTACGATCGGTACGCCGTTTTTCTTCACGCTGGATGTGCGCATAGTAACGCTGACGCAGATCATCCTGTTCCGCAAGACGCTGTGCTTCAGTCGGCAAGGGTTGTTGATCTTCAACCAAATCGATGCAGTCTACCGGACAGGGGGGAATACATAACTCACAGCCCGTACATAGATCGGTCAGAATGGTGTGCATCAGTTTACCGGAACCAATAATCGCATCGACCGGGCAGGCGCTAATACATTTGGTACAGCCAATACATTCATCTTCACGAATTACGGCTTTGATGCGCTGAGGTCGACCATCGGCTTGAACTGGCCAGACACTTTCTTCAGCCATAAGTTTAGGGCGATTTAATAATGCAGCCAAAGCATCGGCAACAGGCTGTCCGCCCGGCACACATTTATTGGCATTTTCCCCCTCAGCAATCGACTGGGCATAAGGTAAACATCCGTCACGATGACCGCAGAGTCCACATTGGGTTTGAGGGAGTAAAGCATCAATTGATTGGACCAGAGAAATGGGCGAATTCATGTATAACCAGCGTTACTCATGGCAAGCATGAGAGAGTAAGTGAAACAAAATATGTCGATATATCAATTTTAACATATTTTTAAACTCCTAAGTCGTGCGCAATTAAGGGTCAACTTGTGCCTTATTATTAGGCATAAATCTGAATCTAAGCCTTGATTCGATTGGCATTTCCTGACATAGAAAAAAATTTCATAATCAATATAAATATTTGTTATCAAATTAATTTTAAAGTATTTTCAAAAAAAGTATTGTAGATTAGTTACAAAAGATATTTAATATTTTGCGCCAAAATTTAACATTGATTGTAAATTTGACCAATTTTGATCCATTTTCTGCTGAGGATTAAGCGTTGAAATACAACACACTTAATGAGTTCCTAGATTACGTAAAATCACGTGATGCACATCAACCAGAATTTCTTCAAGCTGTAGAAGAAGTGATGACCAGTTTGTGGCCGTTCATTGAAAAGAACCCACAATACGCAGCACATGGTTTACTAGAGCGTCTAGTTGAGCCAGAACGTGCGATCCAGTTCCGAGTTTCTTGGGTAGATGACCAAGGTCAGACTCAAGTAAACCGTGCGTTCCGCGTACAGTACAACTCAGCGATCGGTCCATTTAAAGGTGGTATGCGTTTCCACCCTTCAGTGAATCTTTCAATCCTAAAATTCTTAGGCTTTGAGCAAACATTTAAAAATGCTTTAACCACACTTCCTATGGGTGGCGGTAAAGGCGGTTCTGATTTTGACCCTAAAGGCAAATCAGAAGGCGAAATCATGCGTTTCTGCCAGGCTTTAATGATCGAGCTGTATCGTCACCTTGGTGCGAACACAGATATCCCTGCAGGTGATATTGGTGTAGGCGGTCGTGAAGTGGGCTACATGGCCGGCATGATGAAAAAATTAAGTAACGACACGGCATGTGTATTCACTGGTAAAGGTTTAACTTTCGGTGGTTCATTGGCACGTCCGGAAGCAACGGGTTACGGTACTGTGTATTTCGCTGAGGAAATGCTCAAGTCTCGTGGCGAAAGCTTCAAAGATAAAGTCGTTGCGATTTCAGGTTCTGGTAACGTTGCGCAATATGCTGCTGAAAAAGCAATGTACCTCGGTGCGAAAGTGGTTTCACTTTCTGACTCTGCGGGTACAGTTCACGTTAAAGACGGTTTCACTGATGCACTTCTTGCTGAAGTCATGGAACTTAAAAATGTAAAACGTGGCCGTATCTCAGAATTCGCATCTAAACACGGTTTCGAATATCTTGAAGGACAACGTCCTTGGGGTATCAAGTGTGATATCGCATTGCCATGTGCGACTCAAAACGAACTGGATGCAGACGACGCTGCTCAGCTTCTTGCAAACGGTGTAATCTGTGTGGCTGAAGGCGCGAACATGCCTTCTACACTTGAAGCGGTTGAGAAGTTCGTTGAAGCGAAAATTCTTTATGCGCCAGGTAAAGCATCAAATGCAGGTGGTGTGGCAACTTCTGGTCTTGAAATGTCTCAAAACGCATTGCGTTTAGGCTGGACTTTCGAAGAAGTTGACGAGCGCTTACACGCAATCATGAAAGAAATTCACCGCAACTGCGTAAAATTCGGTACTAAGGAAGACGGTACTGTGAACTATGTTGACGGTGCGAACATTGCTGGCTTCGTAAAAGTTGCTGATGCAATGCTTGCTCAAGGCGTATTCTAAGTCTGACTTAGTCTAAGCTGAAAAAACCGGGGCTGTTGCCCCGGTTTTTTTATATCTGGTATTTTTAGTTTTAGAGAGCACCCTTAACTATTTTACGCTCAACCGCCATATCAAAAATATAGGCATATTTCGATTGATCGGCTGCCGGATGCTTAATTTCAAAACGTTTGACCCGAATAATCTGCCGTTCATTTGGTGAATGCTGAAAACCTTCGATCTGGTCATAGAATAAAGTCCAGTCTTTATCCACCTGAGTTTTCAGGCCATTCTGATCATATTTCACTTCTTTGACTTGCAAGCAGCTTTGTTGGGTTACGCCGGTACATTGTTTGGTATCGGGGGAAATTTCCAGAAAAATTGTTTCAGCCTGACCTTGGTATTTGGTTTCCGGAGTCATTTTCCCGATAAATTCATACGCTTGACCATTTGCGGCCATCAACGTCAAAGTCGGCTTGTTAGGATCTGTGGCATTGAGCGTAAAAGGAATGTCACGCTTCTGTAAAAGCTGGCTGACAAAACGTTCCTGCTCCATCAATGCTGCATCGCAGGCCATTTCAGTGCCTACAACTTCGCTGGTGGTGATGATACTGTTTTTTACTGACCAGGTCGTCCCAAGTCCATTACAGCCCGTCACCGCGCTCAGACGGCCTTGAGCATCAAAACTGAGTACGATTGGTCGTTCTAGTCCACGATTCAGTTCCCAGTAATAGGCTGGAAGAATCTGATCTGCATTTTTTTGTTGTATGGTGGCCATTGCAAGATCTCCAGCTCGTTGAATATCACTGGACTGACAGGCTGCAAAAGTTAAAGGCAATAATGCCAGCACAATAAATTTTAATTTCATGGACTTATAATGAAGTATATAAAGTTCAAACAATAATAATGGATAGATTGCAAAAAAATATGGATACATTTCGCAGCTTTGAGTTGCAAAATGTATCCATGATTAAGATTTTAGCGCTGAAGCAAGATTAATCGAAGCGATAAATATCCATGCCGAGTGAACCCATGCTGAAACTGCTATGTACCAGACTAAAGCGCTGACCTGTGCCCATCGCAAAGAAAATCGGAGCAAAATGTTCCAGCGTTGGATGATTGCGCGCCATATGCGGAATATTGGACCAGTCCAGTACCGCGTCATAATCGCTGTGTGTCAGTTTATGCACCACAAAATTACGGAAACCTGAAGCCCATTCGGGTACATCAGCAGCCGTTCCATCCCAAGACAGTTCACGTAAATTATGGGTAATGCTGCCCGAACCAATCAGCAGGATTTGCTGTTCACGTAAAGGTGCCAGGCTTTGACCAATCTGATAAATCTCATCCGCGCTCATCGACATGGGTAAGGAAATTTCTACCACGGGAATGCTGGCATCTGGATACATATGTAGCAGCGGCATCCATACACCATGATCACGCGGACGGGTACTGTTGGCATGTGCAGAAAAACCGGCATTGGCCAGCAAGCCTAAGACTTTTTCGGCCAGTTCAGGATTTCCCGGCGCAGGATAGCGCAATTGATAGAGTTCGGGCGGGAAACCACGAAAATCATGCCAGGTTTCTGGGCGAATTGCGCTACTCACTTCCAGCGCATCACTTTCCCAATGCGCAGACATCACAATAATCGCTTCCGGGCGTGGCAGATTTTCGCTCAAACGATGCAAGGCAGGACCCACTTGCTCAGGATTTAGCGCCAGCATAGGAGAGCCATGAGAAATAAATAAGCCGGGCAACGTTTGTAAGTTCATAATTCAAACCACATCTGGAAAGATGCCTCAATAATGCAGAAAAATAGAAATAAGAGCAGGAGATATTATTCAACAAAACGTTGCATATAAAGAACGCTTCAGCAAAATCATTAGCCTGCCCGATGATAAGGATGGTTGTTATTGATGCTCATGGCACGATAAAGCTGCTCGATCAGCATGACACGTACCAGTGGATGCGGCAGGGTTAACTTGGAAAGTGACCAGTGCCATGCAGCAGCTTTACGCACGGCTTCTGAGTGACCATCCGGCCCGCCAATCGCAAGTGCTACATCATTGCCTTCCAGCATCCAGCCTTTCATGGTTTCAGCCAGTTTTTCGGTACTGAATTCACGTCCGCCCACTTCAAGCGCAATCAGGGTTTCATTCTGCTTGAGCGCATTTAAAATACTGTCGCCCTCAATATTACGGTATTTCAGAATATCCGCTTCAGAATCATTTTTCCCGCGCTTGGCCATCGGCAGTTCAATAATCTGGGTCTGTACAAAAGGCTGAATACGTTTGAAATAATCTTCAAAACCAGTCAGCACCCACGCTGGCATTTTTTGACCAATGGTCAGGATACGGATTTTCATACAGACAGATCAATAATTGGATACCTCATTATAACGATCAAACAACATGAAGTTGAGCAGGGAAACAAATTGAAATTGAAATGAGAGATTTAGTGTTGCTTTAATGTCCTTAGTTCAAGTATCCGCTTGATAAAGGAATGGAATAATAATAAATGCGGAACAGTGTCATGATAAAAGGATGTTGTACTGTGCTGCTGTTACTGATAGGCCTCATGGGGCCTAGTCTCTGTGCAGCCAATTCGAGCAAAAATGCTCAGGTCTCTCATCTGGAATTATTTTTTAGCCAGATCATGAGTGTCGATGAATACCGAAATTATAAAAATCTAAAAGAGCTGAATCGGGTATCTGCCTGGATCAAAGGACAGATGCAGCGCTTTGGTATTCCATGCCAGTTTCAGGTTTATGTGGTCAATAACCTGAGTTACCGAAATGTCATCTGTAGCTTGGATACTCAAGCCAAAACCAAGATGGTGATGGGGGCACATTATGATGTCTTTAGTGCCCGAAACGGTGCTGATAATAATGCCTCAGGGGTAGCGGGTTTACTGGAAACTGCAAGATTACTGGCCCTGCAAAAATCCAAGCTCAAACATGATGTCGAATTTGCTTTCTATACGCTTGAAGAGCCGCCTTTTTTCAAGACAGAACATATGGGCAGTTATATGCATGCCAAGTCTTTAAAAAAGCAGAAGCAGAAAATTGAGGGCGTGGTGATTCTGGATTCGATTGGTTATTTTGATGAACATCAGGTGCAGAGCTATCCGGTGGGATTAAAATGGATTTATCCACGACATGGCAATTTCATTGCAGCCATTGGGCATTTAGCCTCAACTGGCCTGACTGGAGATTATTGTGATGCCATGCAGCGTTTTAACCGTCTGGAATGTCAACGCTTTGTCAGCCCAAGTTTTGCTCAGGATATGAATTTCTCGGGCTATCTGAATTATGCCAAATTCAACTATTCGACCATGCTGATTACCGATACTGCGAGTTATCGTAATCCTTATTACAATACCGAATTGGATACCCTCGACAAGCTTGATCTGAACAAGATGACTCATGTGATTGATGGATTGGTTACGATGGCACTACAGCCATAATTCAGTTGTTTTATTCAATAACTCAATAAAAAACCCTGCCGAAGCAGGGTTTTTTATACGAAACATCAAGTCTTAATGACGCGCTGCTTTCGCTTCTTCTTTGGTTTTCACAATTGGTGCTTTAACCAAGGCTTTTGGCAAAGAGGTCAGTGCCAGCGGTAAAATCTCATCAATCGATTTTACGGCTTTAATTTCTAGACCTTCTTTGACATTTTCTGGAATTTCCGCCAGGTCACGTACGTTTTCCTGTGGAATGAATACCAGCTTGATGCCACCACGATGGGCTGCCAAAAGTTTCTCTTTCAAGCCACCGATACGCAGCGCACGACCGCCCAGACTGGTTTCACCTGTCATCGCGATATCCGGACGAATCGGGATACCCGTGAAAGCAGATACCAGTGCTGTAGTCAAAGCCAAACCTGCCGATGGACCATCTTTCGGTGTTGCGCCTTCAGGTAAATGCACATGCACGTCGGTTTCTTCAAAGCGCGAGGCTTCGATGCCGAGTTCATCCGCACGGGTACGCACTACAGTCATTGCAGCAGTAATCGATTCTTTCATGACATCGCCAAGAGAACCGGTGGTAATGAACTTGCCTTTACCTGGTACTGCTGCAACTTCAATGGTCAGTAATTCACCGCCGACAGAAGTCCAAGCCAGACCATTTACACGGCCAATTTGCGCTTCTTCTTCCGCCATACCGTAGTCAAATTTATGTGGACCTAAGTATTCTGGAAGATTCGCTGCGGTCACTTCAACCTGAAGGTTTTTAGATTTCTTGCTAACAGCCTCTTTCACCACTTTACGTGCAATTTTTGACACTTCACGTTCAAGGTTACGAACACCGGCTTCACGGGTATAACGACGCACGATGTCACGAATTGCTTCTTCATGCACGGTCAACTCTTTAGCACGTAGACCATTGTTCTTGATGGCTTTAGGAACAAGGTAACGGTCCGCAATATTGACTTTCTCTTCTTCGGTATAACCCGGAAGACGAATCACTTCCATACGGTCCAGCAGCGCCTCAGGAATGTTCATACTGTTTGCGGTACAGATAAACATCACTTCAGACAGGTCCAGATCCAGATCCAAGTAATGATCACTGAACTTGCTGTTTTGTGATGGATCTAGTACTTCAAGCATCGCAGAAGCAGGATCACCACGGTAGTCTTGCGCCATCTTGTCGATTTCATCGAGCAGGAACAACGGGTTTTTTACGCCCACTTTAGTCAATGACTGCACAATTTTACCTGGCATCGCACCGATATAGGTACGACGGTGACCGCGAATTTCCGCTTCATCACGTACGCCGCCCAGCGCCATACGCACGAACTCACGACCAGTTGCTTTGGCAATCGATTCACCGAGTGAAGTTTTACCAACACCTGGAGGACCAACCAAGCATAGAATCGGACCACGTAATTTTTTCACACGTGACTGAACTGCCAGATATTCCACAATGCGATCTTTGACATCGTCCAGACCATAATGGTCTGCATCCAGAATTTCCTGTGCTTTGTTCAGGTTAATGCTGACTTTGCTGGCTTTATTCCACGGTGTATCTAGAATCACTTCCAGATAGTTGCGTACCACAGCAGCTTCACTCGAAGCAGGCTGCATCGCTTTCAGCTTGCGGAACTCGTTTTCAGCTTTCTTGCGTACATGCTCAGGCAAATCTGCTTCAGCAAGACGTTTTTCAATTTCAGCGACATCATCTTCCGCGCCGCCGTTCATATCAGAAAGCTCGCGCTGAATGACTTTCATTTTTTCATTCAGGAAGTATTCGCGCTGGTTCTTTTCCATCTGACGTTTAACAGAGTCATGCAGGGTTTGCTCAATCTGTTGTTCTTCAGACTGTTGCAATAGATAAGTCATCAACTCAGTCAAATGCGCTTCGAATTCGTCATGTTCCAGGAATTTCTGTTTGACATCAATATTCAATGGAACACGGGTTGCGACGAAGAACAATAACTGTAATAGATCTTCAATTTTGTTGGCTGCGGTGATCAGTTCACGCGCATTACGAAGTTTCGCTTCTGCATATTGAGCGAAAAGCGCACGTAATTCCTGCAAGCGCACAGCTTGGGTGTCTGCATCGACGCTCACCGTCATTGGGCTGAGTTCATGCTCTGCTGTCAGATACTCAGTTTCGTCAATGATGGTTTTCAGTTTGGCACGATGCAGGCCTTCAATCAGGACTTTAATACAGTTTTCATCATTTTCGTGATTCACAACTTGCACAATCTTCGCGACAGTACCGTATTGATATAAATTGTCGTGATCAATTTCTTCTGTAAGCGAATCTTTTTGCGCAACTACAAATACTAGATTGTCACTGTTACGAGCCACATCAACTGCATTGATCGATTTTTCACGACCGACAAACAGCGCAATTTGCATATGCGGATAAACCACCACATCACGCAGCGCCAAAAGGGGTAGTACACTTGGAACCTGAGGCTCTAAGGTTTCTTGATTCATAATAATTTCAGACATGAGCACTCCTAATGAGTGACAACGGTGTTGCCATGCTTTTAATAGTGATGGGTAATTTTAAAAATACAAGGGCAGTTAAGATTAAATTGTATGAAAAATGACTAATTATGTGATTTTAAAGTAGTTAGCAAGGGTAAAATTGCAAAATTAACGTTTGAATTTTATAAAAACTGTCGGGGTGATTAAAGCATCAAGGGGCTGATCCCATGTTTCACGTTTTAACGGCTGTGCCAGCAGTTGAAAGTCATGCGCCAGCCCCAGACGGAATGGACGCCCAGGTGCAGAAGCCAAGGTACGATCATAAAAACCGCCGCCCATACCAATCCGTGTGCCCGAAGTATCACAGGCCAATAGTGGCATGAGCAATAAATCCAGTTTGGAAACATGTACACCACGGGTGCTCATGGGCTCTCGCATACCCAGCCGATGATGGGCAAAGCGCTTGTTATGGTATTGGTGCTGGGTGATTCGGATCCAGACCAGCTGCTGATTCATGTCGCAAATCGCTGGTAGATACACCTGTTTGCCCAGTTTAAAGCAGCGTTCAATAATCGCCTGGGTCTGAATCTCCCCAAAAGCATGCAAATACAGGCCAATACGTTGGGCATGAATAAATTCTGGACTGCGGATCAGACGGTTTAGAACTTTTTGTGCGGATTGCCTTTGCTCAAATTTAGAGAGATGACGACGCGTTTTACGAAGGTATCTTCTTAATTCCTGAATGGTCATAGGGCAAAAAGCATATGCAACAAAATTGTGCTCTAGTCTAAGTGGGAATTCTGGAAAAGTAAAAAATAATTATGAGCTGCAATTTTATATTATTCCGTATCTGGTTATTTAAATTCGGCTAATTTTGCCAGCAGTCTCAAAGTTAAAAAACTAAAAAAGTATTTATATCACTAATTTTTTTAATATCTCGAAACGGTCAATTCATTTTCTTTGATTCACGATTTTCCAAGCAATCCATCGTTCAGTGACAAACTCTGGAAACGCATCAGTTTAAGCACTTTGAAACAGCTTTCGATCAATAAAAATACAATTCTAAAGTAGGTTTATTCTGTTTTTGGTGAAAGATAGACAAGGGATCATATAACTATTCTCGACCGATATATGGGACACATTGGACTTAGGCAGAACGCGTAAGACCTAAATCAATGGAGATTGAAGATGATGAATATTGCGAAGAACACCGTCTGCCTTTGGTACGATGACGATGCCGAAGGTGCAGCACGATTTTATGCAGAAACCTTTCCAGGCTCCTCAGTTGGCGCGATCAACCTTGCCCCTGGAGATTATCCCTCTGGGAAAGAAGGTGATGTCATTACGGTCGAATTTACAGTAATGGGCGTTGCCTGCATCGGGTTGAACGGTGGTCCTGGTTTTCAGCATAATGAAACATTTTCATTTCAGGTGGCGACTGAAGACCAAGAGGAAACAGATCGCTACTGGAATGCCATTGTGGGCAATGGCGGTCAGGAAAGTGAGTGTGGCTGGTGCAAGGACAAGTGGGGCATTTCCTGGCAGATTACGCCAGCGGTCCTCATCAACGCCTGTAACAGTCCTGACCGTGCTGCGGCCAAGCGCGCATTTAATGCGATGATGACCATGAAGAAAATTGACATCTCCGTGATCGAAGCAGCATTTCGTGGTTAAGCGCCAAAGATATTGTCTTTCATTGCAGTTGATATTGCTGTGTAGCGCAATTTCACTGCAATAGTTAAATCTTCTCCTTTCTTTTGATCAACTCAAATTATCCCTCAACTCTATAAGGATACGTTACAAAAATTACAGATTAATCCAACTTGATCTGAACCTAAATCCAATTTCTTCATGATGATTCAAGGAGAATGTGCCATGAATTTTCCTCAATTACTGCTTATGGCGGGATGGGTCGCGCTATCTGCACCTGCCGCTTTAGCCGTTGAACCGCCCATGTCGGGCAAAGCCAGCTCAGGCGCAGCTTCATCTGCTGCCGATAAGAAAGCCATTGCAAGTGCCATGACTGCTGCACCTAAGAAAGTAGCCGCTGCAGCCACGATTGTCGCTGTCGGTGCAGATGGCAAAATACGTACCTTGCGCAAGGGCAATAATGGTTTTACCTGTATGCCTGATAATCTGACCACTCCAGGTCCAGACCCAATGTGTATGGATCAGGCCGCTCTAGAATGGGCAGAAGCCTGGATGGGGAATAAACAGCCCACAGTTGGAAAAGTAGGCTTCATGTATATGCTGGCAGGGGGCACGGATGCCAGTAATGTCGATCTCTATGCCAAGAAGCCTAGTGCGGGCAATCATTGGGTCAAAACGGGTCCCCATGTCATGATCGTCGGTGCTGAAGCTCGTTTCTATGATATGTATCCTAAACATACGCAACCGGATACCGCTTTGCCCTATGTCATGTGGTCTGGGACGCCTTATCAGCACTTAATGATCCCGGTGAAATAGTGAATACCGTAATGACGAATACACGCTGATTCAAACCTTTCAATTCAGGTATTTAATACACTCAATTTTTATGACTGTACTAAGCTACAAATAGAATAGTTCACTTAGAAGCTCATCAACAGATGGGCTTTTATATGAGCATTGCAAAAGTTGAGATGATGCAGATTATACAATATGAGTTGCAGAATAATTTTTGCACTGAATTGAAAACAGCCTGAACCAAAAACAATCATCTAACGAAATTCTCCCTAATTTATACATCTTAAATTTTATTAAAATATTGAAAATAATATAGAAAATTAAACTGGCATAAGTTCTGCATAACTGTATTCAAACTTGGATACAAGAATGGATACAGAATGCTTCATCAGAAAATGATCGGCTGGACAGTCCAAAAATGGCGCGATGCCGATCAGCCAAAACAGCTTCAACTGAATCATCTTGCTCAACGCATTACCCATGTTGAGTTGGGTGAACTTGTCTGGATTCCGGTTGCGAATGCTGCACCTCTTCAAGCAAAAATCGATGCATTTAAAAAAGCTGTATTTGCGGAAGGTATGCATCAAAGGCTACGACACAGAGCAGCGAACATAGTCGATAGCGGGTTTATATGCAGCAGCTGAATCAGAAAAAAACGAAACAGATCCATTCAGCAGATTCAAAAAATAGAGAGAATAAAAGGGGATTCACATGTTTAAAACTGTACTGATTGCAAACCGGGGCGAAATTGCCGTTCGTGCCATTCGCACATTAAAAAAAATGGGCGTAACCAGTATAGCCGTCTATTCAGAAACGGACCGTTATGCACAGCATGTGATTGATGCAGATATTGCAGTGTCCGTAGAAGGGACCAAACCGAGTGATACCTATTTAAGTATTGAAAAACTGATTGCTGCAGCCAAGAATACCGGGGCTGAAGCAATTTTCCCAGGTTATGGTTTTCTGTCAGAAAGTGCTGATTTTGCTCGTGCCTGCGAAGCAAATAATATTGTTTTCATGGGGCCAACACCGGAGCAGATTCTGGAATTCGGCTTAAAACACAGGGCGCGTGAACTTGCCGCAGCTGTCAATGTACCCATGACTCCCGGTACAGGTCTGCTAAATAGTCTGGATGAAGCCTTAACTGAAGCTGAAAAAATTGGCTATCCGGTTATGCTTAAAAGCACAGCAGGCGGTGGCGGAATTGGCTTGACCCGTTGTGATAATGCAGAAGCACTTCAGGAGGCCTATGAAAGTGTAAAACGTCTGGGCGAACAGTTCTTTAAAGATGCCGGAGTATTTCTGGAATGCTTTATCGATAAAGCCCGTCATGTCGAAGTTCAGATTTTTGGAGATGGACAGGGACAGGTGGTGGCTTTGGGCGAACGCGACTGCTCATTGCAGCGCCGTAATCAGAAAGTCGTGGAAGAAACCCCAGCGGCTCATTTACCTGAAGCAACCCGTCAAAAACTGCATCAGGCGGCAGTTGAACTGGGCAAATCGGTGAAATATCGCAGTGCCGGTACGGTTGAGTTTATTTATGATGCAGTGCATGACGAGTTTTATTTCCTTGAAGTGAATACCCGTTTGCAGGTGGAGCATCCGGTGACTGAAATGGTGACCGGTTTAGACCTGATTGAATGCATGTTGAAAGTTGCAGCAGGTGATACTCTGGATTGGAAGCATCTAAGCAGTATTCAGCCTCAAGGTGCAGCGATTGAAGTACGCATCTATGCCGAAGATCCAGTTAAGAATTTCCAGCCGAGTCCAGGGATTTTGACCGATGTCTTTTTTCCGGAAAATGTCCGGGTTGATACCTGGGTGAGTACCGGAACTGAAATTTCCCAATACTTTGACCCGATGATTGCCAAGATTATTGTGCATGCTGAAGATCGTGATACTGCCATTCATACGCTTAAATCAGCTTTAGCTGAAACTCGCCTGAATGGTATTAGTACCAATCTGGATTATGTGCATACTGTTATTTCAGATCCACGTTTTGAACAGATGCAGATCTGGACACGCATGCTGGATGATTTCAAATATGTGCCGAATGTGATTGAGGTGATTCAGCCGGGTACACAAAGTTCGATTCAGGATTATCCGGGTCGTGTCGGGTATTGGGATATTGGTGTACCGCCTTCAGGCCCAATGGATGATTATGCCTTCCGGCTGGCCAATAAAATTGTTGGGAATGTCGAGGCCGCCGCCGGGTTTGAATTTACCCTGCAAGGTCCAATCCTCAAATTTCATGCAGAAAATATCATTGCTTTAACTGGCGCACCTTGTCCGGTAAGTCTGGATGATGAAGCAGTAAATTTCTGGCAGCCTATTCAGGTAAAAGCAGGCCAAACCCTAAAAATTGGACAGGTTGAATCTGGATGCCGGACCTACCTGGCTGTACGAAATGGTCTGAATGTGCCGGAATATCTGGGTAGCCGTTCTACCTTTGCTTTAGGTAATTTTGGTGGACATGCAGGCCGAGTGTTACGGGCTGGTGACATGATTAAGATGGTGAATCCTGAGCTGCCTGCCGATGATCTACCTTTAGCGATTGCAGAACCTGAAGCTTTGGCAACAGCTCTGATTCCAAGTTATGGCAAGGAATGGGAAATTGGTGTGCTCTATGGCCCGCATGGCGCTCCTGACTTCTTTAAAGCTGAATATATTGAGGAGTTTTTTGCATCAAGCTGGAAAGTGCATTTTAACTCGAACCGATTGGGTATCCGTTTAACCGGACCGACGCCAAGCTGGGCGCGTGAAAATGGCGGTGAAGCGGGTCTGCATCCATCCAATGTACATGACTGTGAATATGCCATTGGTGCGATTAACTTTACCGGTGATTTCCCCGTAATTCTTGCCAAAGATGGTCCGAGCCTGGGCGGTTTCGTTTGTCCGGTGACCATTGCCAAAGCTGAACTCTGGAAAATTGGTCAACTAAAAGCCGATGACACGATTAGCTTCTATCCAATCTCGGTAGAACAGGCCAATGCGCTGGAGCGGCAGCAAATTCAAACCCTCCAAAACTTTGCCAAGGCAGAGATGACCCATGAGGCTGAAATCGTGGCAGTTCAAGCAGAAAGTATTCTGGCATTGCGTGAAGCTACGCCAGATGCACCAAAAGCTGTATATCGTCAGGCAGGTGACAGTTATATCTTGCTGGAATATGGTGACAACGTACTGGATTTGGCCCTACGCCTGCGCGTACACCGCTTGATGCAACTGATCCGTGAGGCTGATCTTGACGGTATCCTGGAATTGTCACCTGGTGTGCGGTCCTTGCAGATTAAATATGATGGTCTGCGGTGTAGACAGCAGCAACTAATTCACTTCCTACTTGGTCTTGAAGAACAGATGGGCGATTTACGTGACATTAAAATCCCTTCAAGAATTATCCATTTACCCATGGCCTTTGAGGACTCAGCGACTCTGGGTGCTGTTGAGCGTTATCAGGAAAGTGTCTGTGCCAAAGCGCCATGGCTTCCGAATAATGTCGATTTTATTCAGCGGATTAATGGTTTAAGTCACCGCCAACAGGTCAAGGACATCATTTTTGATGCCAATTATCTGATTTTAGGGCTAGGTGATGTATATCTGACTGCACCTTGTGCAGTGCCCATTGATCCGCGCCACCGTTTACTGAGTTCCAAATATAATCCGGCCCGTACTTTTACCGCTGAAGGTACAGTCGGGATTGGTGGCATGTATATGTGTATTTATGGCATGGACTCACCGGGTGGCTATCAGTTGATTGGCCGTACCGTACCGATCTGGAATAAGTTTAAAAAGAACAAGCAGTTTGGCGATCAGCAATGGTTCTTACGCTTTTTTGACCAGATTAAATATTATGAGGTCACTGAGGCCGAACTGGATCAGTTCCGTGCTGATTTCGCCCATGGTCTGGCAGAAATCAAAATTGAGGAATGCGAGTTTGACTTTGCAGCATATCAGGATTTCCTTGCTGCAGAACAGGACAGCATTGCCACCTTTAAAGCGCAGCAGCAGGCTGCTTTTAGTGCCGAGGTAGAACGCTGGAAAGACGAGTTTGATGCACCTGTAGAAATAGAAGTGCTGCAGGATGACACCGATTACAGCCAGTATGTCCCTCTCAACGCCTCTATGACCGGCAATATCTGGAAGATTTTTGTAGAAGCGGGGCAGATTGTGAAAAAAGGTGACACGGTGGCCATCATTGAAGCCATGAAAATGGAACTGCCAGTCTATGCTGACGATGATGGCATCGTTAAGGCGATTATCTGCCGTTCTGGTCAGACCGTGCATAGCGGTGAGACACTGGTCTATATGGAGTAATGGATTGAGCCATGACTATTGTTCGCAATCCAAGTACTAAAGCGACAGGAAAAAGCTCAGACAATCTGTCTGAGCTGGTTTTCCAGAAAATTAAAAATGACATTTTTGACTTTAAGTTGATGCCGGGAGAACGATTTACCGAATCAGAGATTGCTGAAAGCTATGCCGTAAGCCGTACACCCATTCGGCAAGCCTTATATCGTCTGCAGCAGGAAGGCTATGTCGAGGTGCAGTTTAGAAGTGGCTGGCAGGTCCGGCCACTAAACTTTAAAGCTTATGAAGAACTGTATGATCTGCGGATTTTGCTTGAGTGTTATGTAGTTGAACAACTGTGTCTGATGCCCAAAGACCAGTTGAAAGCTGCTCTAGAAATTTTGATTCAAACCTGGTGTATCAAACCAGAACAGTATGTCTATGACCTCAGGCAGTTATCTGTAAAAGATGAAGCATTTCATTGTCATTTGGTATTTGCAGCCGGCAATGCAGAAATGACAAAAATTCACAGTGAGATCAGCGAGAAAATTCGCATCATACGCCGTCTAGATTTTTCCAAAGATTATCGGATTGAGGCCACCTATGCCGAACATCAACAGATTTTAAAGGCGCTGCTTGCCCAAGATGCAGCGTTCTGTCTCTCTATATTAGATGCTCATATCCGGCACAGCCGTAATGAGGTAAAAAAAATTACACTGGAAATGTTGTCCTCTAGTCCTGCGTAAGTGAGTCAGGATAAATTTATTTTTATAGCAAGATAAATATCAGACTTAACTCAAAATTGATAACCAATTCATAACCAGAAAAAACAAGAACCCGCTAGTGGCATCTCAAATTGTTTTTTAAAGTAAGTTGAGGATGATAATAACAAGAGATAAAAATGCTTCATCAGCCTATTCAACTTTTACTTACAGGTGCCAGCTGTGCACTTCTCCTAACCATGACTGGATGTACCATGCCTTCCAAGTCGCCTATCAATGACAGTTATGGTTCCCAGCCACATTTGCCCAAACCAAAATCAAGCTTGCTGCCTACAGTCAATATGGCGCCCGCCAAAGGTTGGCCTGAAGGTAAAATGCCGACACCCGCGACAGGTTTAAAAGTTCAGGCATTTGCCAAAGGGTTGCAGCATCCGCGCTGGCTATATGTATTGCCGAATGGTGATGTGCTGGTGGCCGAAACCGATGCACCACCTAAGCCCGATGACAGCAAAGGGATCAAAGGCAAAATCATGAAATGGGTAATGCAGCGTGCTGGCTCATCGCATCCCAGTGCCAACCGTATCAGTCTGCTTCGCGATAGCAATGGAGATGGGATGGCTGAACAAAAAACCGTATTTTTACAGAATCTCAATTCTCCATTTGGCATGGCGCTAGTCGGCAATATGTTGTATGTGGCGAATACTGATGTCCTGATGCGTTTTCCTTATCAGAACGGCGCGACTCAAATTACAGCAACTGGTACCAAGATACTGGATTTACCGGCAGGTCGTTTAAACCATCACTGGACTAAAAACGCCATTGCTAATCCTGCCGGCAACAAACTCTATATCACGGTGGGTTCCAACAGCAATGTCGCTGAAAATGGCCTGGATCAAGAACAAGGCCGGGCACTGATCATGGAATTTGACATAGCTAGTGCTCAAGCACGACCTTTTGCTACCGGACTGCGTAATCCGAATGGGATGGATTGGCAACCCCAGAGTGGCGCACTCTGGACGGTGGTAAATGAACGTGATGAACTCGGTAATGATTTGGTTCCTGATTATCTGACCTCTGTCAAAGAGGGCGCTTTTTATGGCTGGCCCTATAGTTATTATGGCCAACATGTAGATACACGGGTCAAACCGCAAAATCCTGCCCAGGTTGTGCGGGCAATTTCACCGGATTATGCATTGGGCAATCATACTGCATCATTGGGCTTGGCTTTCTATAGGGCAGATCTGATGCCTCAATATCGAAATGGGGCGCTGATTGGCCAGCATGGTTCATGGAACCGCAAACCGCATAGTGGCTATAAAGTGATTTTTGTTCCCTTTCAGAATGGGCAACCGATGGGCCCACCTCAAGATGTCTTGACTGGATTTTTAAGTGATCAGGGCGATGCATATGGGCGACCGGTCGGTGTGGCGGTAGATTCTTCAGGTGCCATTTTGGTTGCTGATGATGTCGGTGATGTGATTTGGCGAGTATCACCCTTGAGTACACTAGCTGCAGTAAGTAAATAAAGGTCTAGGGATTCAAGATTTTATTCAGATTTGAATCTATGGAAAGTAAAAGTTAAAGCAAAGACTGTTTCATTCAAACGTCAATATTTTGATTGAAAATATGCAAAGGTTAGCGGATTTAAAATAATTTTTAAGCTTCATTTAAGCTGGCTGAATTAGGCTTTCAGGATATTTTTACGCGGGATTACAGCATGTACAGAGATTCTGCTGATCCCATTAAAAATTATCTAAACCTAAGTACCAGTTTTAAGTGCGGCTAAAAACTGGATATAAAAATTTAAAATATCGCAAAAAGAGGATTTTAAAGAGTGAAATCAATTATTGCATTTATTTTCCCTTGGTCATTATTTATGACCCTTCATCGGCCAGTCGAAGCGACAGTGTGCTTAATACTTCAGATTTCGATTTTAGGCTGGATTCCTGCTGCAATCTGGGCGATGCATACTTTATATCGGGATAAAATAGCCTGAAAATAGGAAAATAAATTACTGAAAGATTATTTGATTTGACGGCAGTAAAAGCTCTATATTTTTATAGCGAAAGATTATTTTCACCTTCCAGATGATGAATACATCGATAAAATGAATCTAGAGGAATGTTCGAGAGAAATACTACAAAATTAAAATAAGAGAAAATTCAGGAAAAATTATTATTATATTTTGAAAAAGAAATTGAAGTACTCCGAAGATGCCGCTGCATGTGTCGTTACCCTGAACCCGATGAGTTCAAGGAGGATGCGACGTATACTTGCTGGGTTTCCCATACGGAGATGGGCATACACTCTAAATATACAGAACACACCCATAAGTGTTAGTATCGGCAGGGGAATAGACCCGCTGGCGAACACCTCAGAGTTAAGTTAATTATAACCAATAATCCCGGTGTGGCAACTCTATGCTGTTCATGAACTGTAAACAGTTCGGTCGAATGTCCGAAGTTTAAACAGAATTCGAGATTATTCAGTCAGTTCTTCAACTTCTTCTAAAATAGTTTGTAACAAACGCTCGCAATGCGCATATTGTTGCAGGGATCTGTTCATATTCAAGACCTCCTGCATCAGCTCAAGTGCCACCATAATAATCAGCTTACTCGGTTCCATGCGTGGCGCTTTACGGCGAAATTCATCGTATTTGTCATTCAATAACTGTGCCGCGCGTTCTAATTCTTCCTGCTTGTCAGGAGTAGAGGCCAAACGGAAACTATGCCCCAATACTCTGAGATCAATTGCAATTTGTTCACTCATGATGAGGCTTCCTCAGTCGCTTCAGTCGGATGGGCCAGTTGTTGAATTTCCTGTGCATGATGATCCTGCGCAGTACCGAGAATCGCTAGACGTTGAATAATCGCTTCAACCTTGGCTTTGGCATTTTCATTTTTCTGGGTTAAGCGTTCAGATTCCTGAGTCAGACGCTGAATTTCCTGCTGAGCATGACACTGTTCAAGGATCATCTTTTCCTTAACTATGCGCAGCTCATTGCGTTCAGCCAGAATTTCCTGAAAACGGTTTTTTAGGTCGGTACAGCTTTTTTCCAGACGGCCATAACGGTCTGCCAGTGCAGTTGCATCATTATTGAGCAGTTGAAATTGGGCACGAGAATCCGTCAATTGTTCTGTCAGATTTTCATTTTCTTGTTGTTTTTGCGCAATCACGCTATTTTTTTGTTCAATTTGCTGTTGATGTTGCATCATTGAAGAGTCTTGCTCTTCGCGCAAACTGGAATTTTCACTTTCAAGCCGTGCAAGTCGCGTTTTTAACACGCCGATCTGCACTTGTAGACGCTGTAATTCTTCTAACATATCGAGGTCGCACAGTGTTGCAAACAAAGGTAATATATAAGCAGTATAAAGATTGGATAAACGAATGCAAGACGATATTTCAGGTTGGACCGAATGGCACCGCAATTTTTCTTCAATTGAGGAAATTTCTAGCCCTAGCGAACTACATGGTTTGCTCACGGGCATTGTGTGTGTCACCCAGGCGCCAAGCAGTGAAGAGTGGTTACAGATTTTAGAAACACTGGATGTACCTGAACTGGATGCCGAAGCATTAGAGTTGTTGACGGGCGAAGCTGAAGATGTGTTCCATGCATTGTCTGAAGATGAGCTGGATTATTTACCTTTGCTGCCTGATGATGAGCATGTGCTTTCAGAACGCGTACAGGCTCTGGCGGACTGGTGTGCAGGCGTGGTCTTAGGTTTCGGACTGGCTTCAGGACATATCCGTCAGGATGAAGTTGAGCTGATTGAACATTTACAAGATGTAGCCGCAGTTGAATTTGAAGACTCGGACGATGATGCCGAAGGTGAAGAAAGCTATCAGGAATTGTACGAATTTGTGCGTCTGATTCCTGTCAGTCTGTCTTTAGGGCGTAAAAAGGTCGAAGTTGAAGAAACACCACTCTTACAGGAATTTAGTCAAAAAAATCAGCCTAAAGCCGCTGTTACAGACGCGCAAAGTGTGGTCGAGATTTTCTCGCCTAAACGTCCAAGCTGATGAAATGCTGAGGTGAACCATCAGCTGCTTGAAATCAGGCATATATTTTGCTGTTACAGTGAAATCTATAGTCTGATTTCAAGACTATATTCTAAATACAAGTATCGATCGATAAGAAGTAAGGTGTAATGAAGAAATTGACACAGGCAGTTTTTGAGGAACGTCGCGCAATCCTCGCAGGGGAAATCGGTTTACGCAGTATCGCTATTATCGCGACCAGTCCGGTAGCCATGCGTAACCGTGATGCAGATTATAAATATCGCGCCGACAGTAGTTTCTTCTATTTAACCGGATTCGCGGAGCCTGAAGCTGTGGCTGTGATTGAAACCTTTGACACTGAAGAAGAAGGCTATAGCTACAGTTTGTTCTGTCGAGAACGTAACCGTGAAATGGAAATCTGGAATGGCTACCGCGCGGGTATTGATGGGGCTATTCAGGATTATGATGCAGATGAAGCCTATGCGATTGATTTGCTGGATGAAGAAATCTTAGAAAAGTTACAAAATAAAGATCAGTTATTTTATCGCATTGGACAGCATGCAGAGTTTGATGCGCGTGTCGCCAAATGGATTGCAACTGCAAGTGGTGAAAGCCGTCGTGGTACTTCTGCGCCAGCGCAAGTCATTCAGCTGGATCGTATTGTTGATGAAATGCGTCTGCATAAAGATGCAAATGAAATTGAATTGATGCAGATTGCTTCCGATATTTCTGCTGATGCACATACGCAAGCGATGCTAGCAGTACGCCCGGGCATGATGGAATATGCACTGGAAGCTGAGCTGAATTATGTCTTTGGCAAAAATGGCGGTGTTCCGGCCTACAACAGTATTGTCGGTGGCGGTGAGAATGCCTGCATCCTGCATTATGTAGAAAATGACAAAGAACTGAAAGATGGCGATTTGGTCCTGATTGATGCTGCGGCTGAATATCAGCTTTATGCTTCAGACATTACCCGTACCTTTCCAGTGAATGGTAAATTTAGCCCGGAACAGAAAGCTTTATATAATGTAGTGCTGGATGCTCAAATTGCTGCAATTAATGCTGTGCAAATTGGTAACTCGTATAAAGAACCACATAATGTTGCAGTGCGTATTTTGGTGCAGGGTTTGCTCGATCTTGGCTTGATGCAGGGGAATATTGACGACATTATAGAAAAAGAAGCTTTCCGCCAGTTCTACATGCATGGTACCGGACACTGGCTCGGTATGGATGTGCATGATGTCGGTGCTTATAAGGTGGACGGTGAATGGCGCTCGTATGAAGAGGGTATGGTCGTGACCGTTGAGCCGGGTCTTTATATCGCGCCTGATGATGAAACAGTAGATGCTAAATGGCGTGGAATTGGCATCAGGATTGAAGATGATGTGGTAGCCACTGCAAATGGCCCGCTGGTTTTAACTGCGAAAGTTGTCAAAACGGTAGAAGAGATTGAAGCATTGATGGCGAAAGCGCGCGCTGCCTAATCCAAGAAAAATACAGAAAGCCGGTCGCGAGATCGGCTTTTTTTATGACATTTCTATGCCGTTTTAAACAAGAATTCCTAGCTATATCGAATCGATCAAAAAGTGATTTAGCTTACGTTTATCTCGAACAAGTCAAATAAAACTAACCTAAGTAAAATTTACAGCTTAAAAAGTGACAGGAAGTCAACACAGAAAATCTGTTTTTAGCATCAAAGCTACATATTAAATGCGCTGAGATTCTCATACTTTCTCTGATCCTTAAATAAACTTAAATAACAGCAGGAGAACACTTATGAGATTAAATACGATTGACTGGATTGCTTATGCTTTAACAATCATTGGTGGCATTAATTGGGGTTTAATTGGTGCATTCGATTTTAATTTGGTCGCTGCAATCTTTGGTGATATGAGCGCCTTATCTCGAATTGTTTATGTATTGGTTGGTTTGTCGGCATTGTACCTGATTTATACAGGAACGAAGTTGGGTAAAACAGTACACCACACAGATCATCATACCAATATTGTGCGTTAAGCTAATCTTCTTGGGCGAGTTTCTTGCAAGATAGGATTCATGTCTTCGAGTAACTTGCCGAGAGGATAGAAATAGTGTGGAAGATGAAGAAACCTCGGTATATTTCCGGGGTTTTTTATATAGGTGTTTATAGGTTATTAATAGAACCATCCCCAGATCTACAACAATGCCTAGCTAAAGATTGATGATCACTACCATACAAATAAGATTAGATTGTACATGGTTGGATAAATTTTTTTTAAAATATCTGTTAGCTCAAAGATCGAGTTATATTTATACAATTATCTTAAAATAAGAAAAGAATAGTGATTGTAAATGGGCCTCCTGCTACTGACAGTGATTATCAGCTTATTTATAAATGGCTTGATTCACAATTTTATCATTCAGGATTTACCAGTAGCAATATATATTCAAAATTGTGCGAAGCGAGTAGATCGAGTTATACCAATTTGACTAGGTTTGCGATCGAATCGTATAAGTGCCAAATGAAATAATAACATTCCGTTTTTTAATGCTGAGTTGATAAAAGTGAGTATAAATATTTTAGTTGCTGAATTAAAGACAACTCGGTTGGAGTTAAGAGCATATAAAGTTGGAGATGAATTTTCATTATTCCAAGAGTATTGTGGCGACGTTGAAGCATCAAAATACTTACAACGACAGGTGCATACAACAGTCGGTCAAACTCAGCAGATGTTGCAGAAATGGGCGTTAAGCTATTGGCAGCAACCGATTAAAGGATTTTCATGGGTGATTGCTGAGCGAAAAAGTCATCTGGCAATCGGGTTACTAACGATTATTCAACAGCAAAATAACAGCCTTGAAATTCATTTCGGACTTGGTCCTCGATTTCAGGGGCAGGGCTATATGCTTGAGGCGATGAAAGCGGTGATTCAGTATTTTAGACAATATCTTACATTTAAATCACTAGATACTTTCTGTGATGCAGAACATATACAGGCACACCAAGTGCTTTTAAAGACAGGGTTTGAAATCGTTGAACGGATCAATGCCTATACTGTATTGCCGAAGTTGGGGACTGAAAAGCGCGATGTCTTGGTTTTTCAATATAGGCTGGATCATCATGGAGAAAACTAAATAAAACGAATCATTATAAAAATTTAAAGCCTTGAGGTAAGATAAAACCAGTATACGTTTTATGTAATTCGCCATAGATGCGAATAAACAGATAAGGAAGTAAGCATGCAACAAGAAGTCATCATTGTCGGTGGTGGTATGGTCGGCTTAAGCCTCGCATTGATGTTGGCGAAAATCAATATTGCAGTCAAACTGTTGGAAGCCATTAAATACCCAAATTATGATGATGAAAATCTTGCGCCATATCATTCCAGTTTTGATGCACGTAACAGTGCCTTGTCACGCCGTAGCGTGCAGATCTATCAGGAGCTTGGACTTTGGAATGCCTTGCAAGAACATGCTACCCCAATTCTGGAAGTGAATATTACCGAACAGGGCAGTTTTGGTAAGGCTCGACTGAAAGCCGAACAGGAAAAAGTCGAAAGCTTTGGTCAGGTCATTGAAAATGCCTGGCTCGGTCGTGTACTGCTGACCCAAGTCAAAAAAGAGCCATTGATTGAACTGATTGATGGTGTTCAAGTGACATCCCTTATCCAAGATACAGACTTTGCTTATATCGAAGCTCAGCGTGGTGAATCGTCACTAAAATTACAGTCCAAACTGGTTATTGCCGCCGATGGGCGGGATTCTTTCTGCCGTAAAGCCTTGGGTATTGGTGCATCAGAACATGATTATGATCAGGTTGCGATTGTGACCACAGTACAAACGTCTAAGCCACATGCTCATGTGGGCTTTGAGCGTTTCAGCCATTTAGGGCCTTTGGCACTTTTACCACTACCGGGTGAGTATCGTCGTTCAGTGGTCTGGCCAGTGAAAAAAGGTACTGAAGGAGAATGGTTGGGGGATGAAAATGACCAGCATTTTCTGGATGCCTTACAGGAAACGTATGGCGATCGTGCCGGAAAATTCCAGAAAACCGGAAAACGGTTCAGTTTTCCCTTATCTCAAGTGTTAGCTGAAAAACAGGCTGTTGGCCGTGTCGTGTTGATGGGCAATGCAGCACATACGATTCATCCGGTCGCTGGACAGGGTTTTAACCTGTGTATGCGTGATGCGCATGTATTGGTGCGTTACCTGAAAGAGCAGCAGGCACAAGGCGCAGACTTGGGCGATGCTGCAATATTGCTAGACTATGAGAAATCCCGTCTCAGTGACCAGCAGCGTGTGATCAAGTTCTGTGATTCAGTGGTACGCGGTTTCAGTAACCAGAATCCGTTTTTAAGATTGATGCGTAATACAGGTTTAGTCGCCTTTGATACGATTCCAGGCATCAAGCCACTCGTTGCAAATTATGCCATGGGGTTAAAAGCATGAGCTTAAATCAAACTAACGAAATATTAGACGTTGTCATTATTGGTGGTGGGTTGGTAGGCGGGCTCACTGCGCTATTGCTGGCCCAAGGGGGCGTGCAGCCTACAGTTCTGGATGCAGCGCCAATTCTGGATGCAGATAAAACCTTAAGGGTGGCTAATCCGCGTGTCCTGGCTTTAAGTCAGGCAACCATTCACCTATTAAAAACGGTGGGTGTCTGGGAAAATTTAGCACGTCAGCAGCCTTATACCGGCATGCAGGTCTGGAATAAAAATGGCTATGGAGAAATTAATTTTGGCCAGTCTTCAGAAAAAACACTATCGGTAGAGCAGGCTTTAGGCTCGATGGTGGAACCAAGCATTTTGAATCTGGCTATTCAGCAAAAGATGCTGGAAGATGTTCAAGATTATAGAACACAGGTCAAAGTCAGCCGTATCGAACGTGGCGTCGGTGTGTGGATCATTCATCTGGCTGATGGTACACAACTCCAAACTAAACTGGTGGTCGGCGCAGATGGTGCAAACTCCTTTGTACGTGAGCAAGCTTTCATTGATATTGATGTACTGGACTATAAACAGGCAGGCATCAGTTGTGCCATTAAAACTGCACAGCCTCATCAGCATATGGCACGTCAGATTTTTCTTGAAACCGGTCCATTGGCTTTTTTACCTATGGCCAGCCTTAATCCGGAAGAGCAGGGACATTGGCAATCAATTGTCTGGACCTTGCCAGAGGATTATGCTGAGGAATATGCAGCGCTCCCAGATGCTGAATTTACTCAGCTATTAACCCGTGAAAGTCAGCATATGTTGGGTGAAGTATTGCAGGCGACATCACGTGCCACTTTCCCTTTAAAAGCCCGTGCCGCTCAGCAATATGTTCAAGACGGTTTAGCCCTGATTGGAGATGCGGCACATGTGATTCATCCGTTGGCAGGTCAAGGGGTGAATATTGGCTGTCTGGATGCTGCAGTGCTCTGTGATGTTTTACTGCATGATCAGGCGCGTGGCGTATGGGCACATGAGCAAACCCTCAAACGCTATGAACATCGCCGTAAAGGTCAAAACGATGCCATGATGCATAGCATGTCTGCGATTGGCTGGATGGAAACGACCTCATTCTTCCCAATGGTTTGGGTACGTAATTTTGGTTTAAAACAGGTAGAAAATCAGCCAATATTAAAAGATGCATTTATGGCGCAAGCCAATGGTCTGGGTTTACTTAAAGACACACGCTACGCAGCTTAAGACAGAAATGTAAATTTTTTAAACAAACACCAATAAAGAGTAACGATTTTGTTTAAAAAAGATACGATTTTTTGATGTTTGGTACTAGGCGAAGGTCGAAGAGATTGCTAAATTTCACTTAATTCGATACCTGACTTGGAATACCAAGCGAGGGCCATTTTTGGGGAGATGCAAATGACAGACATGAATGATTATGATGACGACGTTGAAGATTCAATTGTTGACGATGATGAAGCAAAAGCCGCTGAAAAAGGCGCGGTCGATAGCACAGAGGTCGTCAGTGATACCGATCTTGTAGAAGCTGAAACTTTGACCGTCACTGCAAAGCTGAAAAAGCGTCAAGCACTTGAAGACGAGATTGCGGCTTTCCTTGCCAGTGGTGGTCGTATTGTTGAAGTGCCGGCAGATGAATCAGTAGCCAAAGAATAAGTTATTGATTAACTTGTTTCTTATAAAAAACACCACATTCAATGTGGTGTTTTTTTTTGCAAATCCAAACGTAATAGAAAATCTAAAGCAATTAGTCGTTTGCCGAAGTCAGTTCTAAAGCACGTTGATAAGCGATTTTCTTTTTGATACCTGTTAAATCTGCAGCCAGTTGTGAAGCAGCTTTGACCGAAAGGTCCTGTAATAGGCGATTCAATAATTTATCCAGCTTTTCCTGATCCAGATCTTTTTCTTCGGTGGCACCGCCAATCACCAAAACAATTTCGCCTTTTTCCTGATTGTGATCATTGACAATGAATTCGACCAGCTCACCCAAGGTCATTTTCTTGATAGTTTCAAAAGTCTTGGTAATTTCACGCGCAAAACCGACCGGGCGATCTGCACCGAATACGCTGGCCATATCTTTAACGCAATCTAGAATCCGGTGCGGTGCTTCATAGAAAATCAGGGTCTGGGTTTCATCTTTCAGTTTTTCCAGATTCTGCAGGCGCTGACTTTGTCTGGATGGCAGAAAACCTTCAAAACTGAAACGGTCACTTGGCAAGCCAACTGCACTTAAGGCGGCAATCGCAGCACAAGCACCAGGTACAGGAATCACGCGAATATTATGAGCTTGTGCAGCACGGACAAATTTAAAACCAGGGTCGCTGATCAGGGGCGTACCAGCATCACTGATCAGGGCCATATCCTCGCCATTGAGCAGGCGCTGGATCAGCTGATCAATCTTGTTGCTTTCATTATGCTCATGACAGGCAGTTAGAGGTGTTTGAATATTAAAGTGTTTAAGTAATTGTGCTGAAGTTCGTGTATCCTCGGCAGCAATAAGACTCACCGACTTCAACACCTGAATTGCACGATAACTAATATCATCTAAGTGCCCGATTGGAGTCGCAACAACAAATAACTGAGCACTCATAGGTTTCTCCATGTGGAATAAATTGAATAATAAAAAATGGAAGATTAAAAATAAAATATTGGGCTTGTGTTTAGTCAGCTACATCAGCTGCGTACAAGCAGAAGTGTTGATCATTCTACCCGAATCCGGGCCTTTGGCGCGAGCTGCATCGAGTATCAAACAGGGATTTCTCAGCGCCTATACTACTTCCGGGCAGAAAGTCCCATTGAAATGGGTCAACTCCAATCAGAAAAATATCTCTCAGCTACTAAAACAGCATGTCAATAAAAAGACCAAAATGGTGGTAGGACCATTGGCACGTAGCGATGTAGAGCAACTGCTCAAGAGCAAACCTAAAGTACGTACCCTCAGCCTGAATGATGTAGCAGGGTCATTACCCCAAGTCTGGCAATTCAGCCTGTCCAAAAAAGAAGATGCCGCTGCCTTAAAAACCTTATTGCACAAAGATGGAATTCAACAGCTGCTGATTTTACGCCAGCCGGGCAGTGAAGCCGAGTATGAGCTGTTGCTGATGTCATTGTTCAGTCAAAGTGATCAGAAATTCAAGATCGTGAACAAGACGCCCATTTTTTTAATGCCAAAACAAGGGCTGTTATACCTCGGCAATGCAGAAGGGCTGGCTGCCATACCTGAATTAAGCCATAAACGGATGTATACCGTGGCCAATGCGATCAGCGAGCAGCATAGACCCCCGAAAGGGATCAAGTTCTGTGATGTTCCGGTACTTTATCTGGCTGACTGGCCGGATGTTCTACAGGCCTATGCTAAAGAACCGGTGGATATGTCCTATCAGCGGCTGATTGCCTTCGGGGGAGATGCCTGGCAGATTACCCAGCAGTACCTGTCACAACCGCATTTGCAGCATATTGAATTTCAGGGTAGAACTGGCCGGATTGAAATCACGGACCACAGTATTCAGCGTAGTCCACAATGTTTTCAGTATAGTGGCACAGGCGTCAAGCTACTATGAGCGAAAGAGGAATGCTACGACAGCAACTAGGTGCATGGGCGGAGCAGCAAGCGGCCCAATTGATGCAAAACCATGGATTTCAGTTCCTGGCAGCCAATTATCACAGTCGCTATGGCGAGCTGGATCTGATTCTGGTACGTGATCAGGAGCTGGTCTTTGTAGAAGTCAAAGCACGTGCACAAACTGGATACGCACAAGCGATCGAGTCTGTTTCCAGAGCGAAACAGGGCAAAATGCTCAAGACAGCCATGTGCTTTATTCAGAAAAATCCACAATTTGCACACTATTACTATCGTTTTGACGTGATTTGTTTTGATTTTAAACAGCAATTTGCAAAAACCCTACAGCATGACTTTTCGCTATACCCTTATGATCTGGCATGGATTGAAAATGCTTTTACTTTTGATCAAGAGTTTATTAACCTTTGAACAAAATAAGGTCTAAAGATGCTTATATTTGCTTCAAGATCATTGTAAAGTTCAAGCAGAATTGACATGATCTGAGCTTGAAAACAGATTATTAGATTGAAAAAGACGTAATAAAATGAAGGAGTCTTGCTGAGTGGTTAAGCGTATTGCAATAACAATGCTGTGTGTCGCAAGTTTATCAGGTTGTGCAAGTTTTATTTCCAGCGGCACAGGTACGGCTCCTGTCGGAACTGAAAGTGGGGCGCGTACCTTGGGGCAGGTATTTATTGATTCCTCAATTGTCCGTACTGCAAAAATTAATCTTTATAAATTGGATTCGCGCTTTAAGCAGGCCCGGGTCAATATTGAAAGTTTCCATGGCAATGTCTTGTTGACCGGTCAGGTGCCGGATGCCCATTTAAAGCAACTGGCTGAAGATAATGTCAAATCCATGAGTGATGTCAAAGCGGTACATAATTTTATTACTGTCGGCAATCAGATCAGCTATAGCACCATCATGCAGGATACTGCGGTGACTGCAAATACCCGTGGCTTGATCATGAAAGCGACTGTGGTAGCGGATAGTAAAGTGCATGTGCATACTGAAGATGGCGTACTGTATGTGATGGGTCGTTTAAATGGTGCCGAGATTGCTGACCTGAATCAGGTGTTACAACAGGTGGGTAATGTCACTAAAATTGTGACCCTAATTGATAATGTGGAGCAATATTCAAGTCTGGCTAATCAAAACTTTGCCGCACCGGCATATGCGCAGCCGGGTATTGAACAGACGCCAGTGGCGATTGATCCTGATACGGTTGAACCGACCTATGAACCATAAGGTCGGCCAGTTTAAAACCCAACTCTCACAGCGTATTTTGCAGTTTCAACAGCACTATCAAGATTTCCGGTTATACGATTTTGGTAGTTATGCTTTAAATCGTTTAACTCCGAAACAAGGTTACACAGTCGAAACCCAATTGGCCTATGGCTTGAAATCCCGGCAACGCTTTGACCTGTTTCGGAGTCAGCAGCCTTTGCCACATCGTCCCCTGATTGTGTTTGTGCATGGCGGTGCTTGGTTGCATGGCGATAAAAAGGATTATCAGTTTATTGGCGAGTCCTTTGCTAAAGAAGGTTATGATGTGGTGGTGATGAATTATCATCTGGCGCCACAACATATTTTTCCGACCTATATTCATGATCTGCATTTATTGCTCAATCATTTGCAGCAGTCAGCTGGACAGTTGCAGATCTGTGCTGAAAATCTGGTCTTGATGGGACACTCTGCCGGGGCATTCAATGTGATGTCTGCCTTGTATCATCCGCAATCTGCCAGCATTGATCACAATCAAATCCGGGCGATTATTGGTCTGGCGGGGCCTTATCATTTTGATTACAAAAATGATCCGATCTGTGCCGATGCATTTGATCAGGCGGTGCCTTATCAGCAGGTGATGCCTTATTATTTTGTTAAAAATAGCTCAATCCGGCATTATCTGTTTATTGCCGAAAAAGACAAGATTGTTGGGCATTTCAATAGCCAGGATTTGGACCGCGTACTGAAAGAGAAGGGCAATCATAGCCATCTGATTCAAATTCCGAAACTTGGTCATATTGCGATTGTGGGTTCACTCTCCAGTTTGTTTAGCCGGTTTTTCCAGACCAAGGCACAGGTGCTTTGGGCGCTCGAGGATGCATTTAAATCCTGATACTGATATGTTAGTTTAACCAAGCACTAGATAAAAAAGAATCCAGTGGATGATCTCCCCTGGATTCTTTTTTTGAGCCGTTGGGCTAAATCTTTCAAATACAGATTTACAGCCAGGTCTTGGTGTCGTCTGCGACGGGCGTACCTTGAGTCACATGCATGATCATGGCATGGGCAATACTGCCTTTAAACGGAATTTCAGGCAGCTGATCGAATTTAAAGAATTGCGCATCGCTAATTTCTTCTTCCTGCAGCTGTAGCTCACCGCCAGCATATTCTGCCTTGAAGGCAATCATCAGATTGCTTGGGAAAGGCCAGGGCTGGCTGGCCAGATACTGAATATTCTTGAGTTGTAAGCCAACTTCTTCTAGCGTTTCACGACGTACTGCATCTTCCAGCGTTTCACCCACTTCAACGAAACCGGCAATCAGTCCATACATCTGGCTTTTAGTATTACGTGCATTTTTGGCCAGCAGAATCTCGTCTTTGCCTCGGGTAATGACGGTAATAACGCAAGGCTGTACCCGTGGATATTGCCGGTAGTTGCAGGATGGGCAGACCATGGCATATTCAACAGCATGCGCTTCAGTCGCTGTACCGCAATGACTACAGAACTTATGGTTACGACGCCATTCTAAAAGTTGTACTGCGCGGCTGGCCTGTTCGAATTGCTGGGTATTCCAGAACTGTAACAGCTGACGGATGGGAACTAGTTGCAAGCCTGCAGGAATCGGCTCATCGGGAAGAAGATCACGGGCAATCACCTGATCACCCGTGTGGAGTAGCAAATCACTTGCCAAGGCTTCAACCCGTGGAAGTTGAAAGTGTTGATCGACCAGCAGTTGCTGTTGTTGAAAAATATAAGCAAGTGATAATTTGGACATTAGGCAACTATTTTGAGTTTCTCACTACTGTCCAATGCTACCTGAAACATGGTCTGTAATACAGGCTGTTTGTTCTTTAAGTTATCAATCATCATGTCGGCACTGGCCAGGGTGTCTAAAGCACGATGAATTTCTTCCGGACTTAATGCAATCGACAGATCAATACGGTTCTTGATGAATTCTGCAGTGGTGGTGAACGCAGTACGAACATGTTCTGCATTCAGGAACAGCATCGCGCCGCCAATCTCGCAAAACTGTACAGGAACAGGTTCGAGGGCAGTCAAGTCATGATCTTGCAGGTAATTGCTGAGAATCTGGCTAGAAAGCTCGATCAGGGCCTTGGTTTCTGTGAGTAAAGCAGCGTGTGCTTCATCCAGACGGTCCAGAGAAATATTCATGTTGTTGACACGCAGCTGCAAGCGGCTCGAAGTATGATGACGTTCCAGTACGCCAATCGAGTTCATCGCAGACAGAATCACATTCATCAACTGCTGGGCAAAGTTGGCATCCTGCATCATCTCCGGCTGACTCAGTGAAGCGGCCTGACGGGTCAGGTCATGATAGGCTTCATTCAGGTTCAACACCTTGAAGATATTGGCCAAACTATTCAGTTGAGCCTGTAATTCCTGAGTCTTTTCAGGCGTCATATTCTGATAATTGAACTCGATATCATTACGAATTTGCGCCATTTCCGTGGTCACCAACTCGCTGATGGTATGCATGGTTTCAAAGTCAGGACCATACAGGTGGCGACTGAAGACCTGTAATTGCATATCGGTCAGTAGGTCATCGCCAACATTGAGCTGGCTACGGATAGATTGCGCAGTTTCATCTTCCTGACTGATACATAGGCTGAGCACATTGGCCAGATCAGCCAGCGAAGCCTTGAAGCTGTCTGCCGAGCTAAAATACTGTGCCATGTTGCGCTCAATGCTCACCAAGGTGCGTAGACGTGGCTCATTAATCAGCAGGTGCTCAATATTGTTTAACGCGACATATACCAGATTCCAGTACTGCTTGCTGTCATGTTGCTCTGCAAGTCCAGCCAGATAAGCACCCACCAGTTTGACGGCTTGCAGATCCAGTTCACTTTCTTCCTGATTGATCAGCTTGTTGAGTGACAGCTTATACAGGCGGTGTACATATTGGGATTTTTCCAGGCTTGGTGCCTGTGGCAGTGCAAAATCAGGGGTGACGCAATCCAATAAACCTTCTACATGCTGGCCTTCAGTCGTCAGCGGTTTACCCAAAACCAGTTCCAGACGGTTCAGGGTATCCAGCAAAAACTGTGGAATTTTTACTTCACGCAAACAGATAAATTCGATATAGCGTTTCAGCATGGTGGTGCCTTCACTCAAGGCGATCACTTCTTGAGTATTGACCTGCGCTGGATTCCCCATGATCTTGCGCATCAGTTCTGCTGAATATTGAGCGATTTTTGCCAGACTGGACATGTCGATGAGTGCCAGAACCTGGGCGCATTGTTCGAACTGATTTAATGCATCATCAATACCAAAAGGTAAAGTCTGGTCTTCTACCAAGGTGCTTACTGCTGATTCGACTAACTTGATCGAGTTATCAACCTCATTTTTTATTATCAGTAAAGCTGTTGGATCAAAATGTATAGAGGTTTGGTAAGACATGATCTGCACCTTTCCTGGAGTATTATCTATATATGAGCCCCGCTTTAAACTACGGGGCCTCTTTGTATTTACTATAACTGAAGAACGATAGTTTTAAACCTAAAGTATCCCCGGAAATGTAGATTTTATTTCGCGAAAAGGCAAGCAGTTCTATGTTTTTCTTCGAATTGTTTGACCCAATTCTCATGTTCCTGTAATTCCTGTTCTGACGGAAGAATCACCGGCAATTCAATTTCAACTCTGGCCATCCCTGAGCGGCTGTTCTGGTCTTCAGACTGAGACAGGGCATCGATATCAAAAGACACCTGTCCACCGGTCATGGCCAGATAAACATCGGACAGGATTTCCGCATCGAGCAAGGCACCGTGGAAGGTACGGTCGCGTTGTGGAATCTCGTAACGGCGCACTAAGGCATCCAGCGAGTTTTTCTGCCCTGGATGCTTGGACTTGGCCAGTGCCAGGGTATCGGTGACGTCACAGACCTCGGAGAGCGCTTTAAAACCTGCGCGTTTGAATTCCATATCCAGGAAGTTCATATCGAAGGTCGCGTTATGCGCAATAATTTCCGCGTCGTGTAAATAGTCAAACAGCACTTGAGAAATTTCTTCAAACAGCGGTTTGTCTTGCAGGAATTCATCGGTGATCCCGTGGACATTGACAGAATCACCGACCGGTGTTTTCGGATTGATATAAATATGAATCGAGCTGCCGGTCAGTTTACGGTTAATCATTTCCAGCGCGCCGACTTCAATAATCCGGTCACCATCCTGATAATAAAAACCGGTAGTTTCAGTATCCAGAATCAGTTGTCGTGGGCCATGCAGCTGTAGCTTTGCTGGTGTAATGACAATTTGCGGATGTAGCTCAGTCGAGGTAGATGCTTCTAAAGATGAAGCATCTTTATTGCTGTCCGTTGCTAAAACTTCAGTCTGGGTAATTTCTTCAACAGTCACTTCGATGATTTCTTCCGGCAGATCTTCCAGTTCTTCTTCGCTCTCGGCCAGATCAAGACCGAAAGGATCGTCTAGCAACCAGTCGGGTTCAGATTTTTTTTTATCTTCAGACATTGAAGGGCTTTGCTTGGATTTTTTCAGGGTTTCATCAGCACCCAGATTGGCCAGCTGATCGGCCATTTCATTGCCCGGATGTCCAGCATGACCTTTGACCCAGTGCCATTCAATCTCGCGTCCCTGACAGACTTCATCGAGTTTTTGCCACAGATCCGGATTTTTGACGTCTTTCCAGTTTTTCTTTTTCCAGCCATGAATCCATTCGGTAATGCCTTGTTTGACGTACTTGGAATCGGTATAGATCACCAGTTTATCCTGTTTGTCACAAAACAAAATCCCTTCAATGGCAGCCGTCAGTTCCATACGGTTATTAGTAGTATGATCTTCACCGCCATAAATTTTGTGTTCTTGTTGGCCATTAACAATGTACGCACCCCAACCGCCTAAACCCGGGTTGCCGCGACAGGCGCCATCAACATAAAGTGTGATAGTGTGTGACATAGATTAAATCCGATCAAAATAGAACAAGCTGGAAGGCTTATTGTATAGCGCAAATGCAGTCGATCAATCTATATGTCCAGGATTTTTTAATTTCTTGTAACATTTAACGTGAAATCGCGGTAAATTATTGGCTTGAGTCTTCGACATGCTTCACTACAATGGCATATCTAAAAAATAAATTTATATACGAGTTGTTTGGATTTCTTTATGTATAAACCAACCGCAATTTTGTGGCAGCCGACATTACCTACATTTTTAAAATATTCTGTACTGGGAACTGCGCTTGCTTCTCTAGGACTGACGGGCTGTTCATCTACACAAAGTGCGACCCAAACAGCATCAAGCAAGCAGGTTGGATCACAATATCTGGATGCCAGCAGTCTGGATGGACTCGAAGATTTACTCTCTGCAACGGATATGCGTGCAGTCGAAGGCGACCGTTTACAGATTCTGAAACATGGTGATGTCTGGAAACGCATGACCGTAGGTTTCAAGATGGACCTAAGTGTCTGGAATCCGCGGATTGATGCGCAGCGTGGCTGGTTTATTTCACGTCAGCCTTATCTGGATCGCTTAAGTGCGCGTGCATCACGTTATTTATATTACACAGTAAAAGAAGCAGAACGCCGTGGCATGCCGACCGAGTTGGCACTGTTACCGATTATTGAAAGTTCTTATGACCCGGCAGCGACCAGTAGTGCGGCGGCAGCAGGTTTATGGCAGTTTATTCCAAGTACCGGCCGCATTTATGGTCTAAAGCAGACTTCTTTATACGATGGTCGTCGTGATGTGGTGGAATCCACCCGTGCAGCCTATGAGTTTTTGGGCAGTCTGTATAACCAGTTTGGTTCCTGGGAATTGGCGCTTGCTTCTTATAATGCAGGCCCAGGACGTATTCAGCAGGCGATTAACCGTAACAAAGCTGCAGGTCTGCCTACCGATTATTGGTCATTGAAACTACCACAAGAAACCATGAGTTACGTGCCACGTTTCTTGGCGGTTGCACAAATTATTAAAAATCCCGGCAGCTATGGGGTGAGCTTGCCACCGATTGCCAACCGTCCGCATTTCCGTGAAGTGCCAGTGGGCATTGCCAGTTTAAATGAAATTGCAGCCATCACTGGTCTAAGCCGTGCAGAACTGTATCAATTAAACCCGGGTCATCGTGGTGATCATATTGATCCTGCAAGTCCGCGCCGTATTCTGATTCCAGCTGATTTAAGTCCTTCAGTCGATGAAAAGCTGAAAAAATTATCCGGTTCAGGTGGTTTATGGGCGAGTAACACGAACAGCTTGCCGCGAAATACGACGACAGTGGTGCCCACCAGAGCTGCACCGCCAGAATTAAATACCAAAACGATTACACCTTCTAAACAGACTCCGCCAGCGGTTGTTAGTAATCAGCCTGCAACGACTGTTGCCAAAACGACGACTCCGGCTAAAGCTGCAAGTACGCCGCCTGTCGTCACAGCAGCGGTAAGTACCGCGACAACGGCAAATACTGTAACGCAGACTACGAAAAAGATTTCGACGCCTAAAGGCTCATCTGCCTTGGCCAGTTTTGCGGCACAAAGTGATTTGCCGATTCCAAGTGCGCCGCGTATTCCGGTAGCTGTAACACCTGCAGCGCCAGCGAAACAGATTCAGGTCGAACCACCGATTTCGGCAGCTGAGCGTCAGCAAGTTGAGCAGGCGGTCATCGCACAGGATATTCAGAAAACTGTAGATGAAATTCTGCAGCCTGTCGCAACACCGGCAGAACAGGCCCAAGTGGTTGAAGAGCTGAAAGCATTGGCGCCGGCTGGCACAGAAATTGTTGATCCTTATGATGGCAAAATCAAGCTGACTGCCATTCAAACCAGCCTGTCTGTGGCTGAGCAGCAAGGTAAGGAGCTGACCAAAGGCTTCTCTTATCCAAAAGAAGTTGCTGACAATACCACTGCGAACTCGGTTGAAGCCCAGCTAAATCAGGGCAAAAATTACGTCAAGACGGATTCTGAAGTGGTGGTGGTCGCTCCAAAAGGCAAACGCAGTACCTATAAGGTATTACCAGGTGATAATCTGGCAATGATTGCGGCCAAAAATGGCGTGAACTGGCGTGATGTAGCGAAATGGAACCAGATTGATCCAAATTCTCCGCTGTATGTGGGCACCACCATTTATCTGTATGATGCCAAACCGGTACAGGAAGCCAGCAAAGCCAAAGAAAAGCCGGAAACTTATGTCGTTCAGGCCAATGACTCTCTGACTAGCGTAGCGACCCAGTTTGGTTTTAGCGTGAAACAACTGGCTGATTTTAATGGACTGAATAGTAATAGCGGTCTGTTTGTTGGGCAAAAGCTGTCATTGAAAGATACAGGGCAGTCCAAAGCCAAAGTTGAAGACACGAAAAAAGCTGAAACTGTCAAGGTTCAGACCAAATCCTATACAGTGAAACGTGGTGAGTATCTGAAACTGATTGCCGATCGTTATGGGCTTTCAAATGCTGAACTGGCATCCTTGACTTCAGGTCTGACTGCCGGTAGCAGTCTGATGGTGGGACAGAAAATCAATGTACCACTTCAGGAAGTTGAAGGGCTAACGGCATCTAGCCAGAAAACTGAGCAGAAGTTTGAAAATGTCAAAGTCGATCAGACTGCGACTGAAAACTATCAGGTCAAACGCGGTGAAACCCTGTATAGCATTGCCAGTCAAAGCAAGCTGAGTGTTTCTGAACTGGCTGTATTGAATGGGTTGTCTGCCAATAGTGGTTTACGTATAGGTCAGACCATCAAGATTCCTGCCGTCAGTCAGATCCCTGAAACCTATACGGTTCAAGCGGGTGATACGCTGACCGGCATTGCCGCAAAATACAATCTGTCAATGGACCAGGTGGCGAGCCTGAATGGCATGTCACGTAATGCCGGCTTGCGTGTGGGACAGCGTCTGAAACTGAGTGGTGAAGTCGCAGAACCGGTACGTGAAGTGGTTGCTGAAACTGCGACGAAGAATGCAAAATCGGATTCACATGTGGTGAAATCAGGCGAAACCTTAAGCTCTATTGCACGTCAGTATCATTTACAACTGAAATATCTGGCAGATTTAAACGGCCTGAATAGCAATAGCACAGTGCGTATTGGTCAGCGTTTAAAAATTGATGGTGACTTTCCGGCAGATAAAAAAGTTGAAGACGTGAAAGTGGCAGCTAAGCCTGTAGCTTCTAAGGCAACTGAATCCTATACGGTAAAATCAGGTGAATCCTTGAATGCAATTGCCAGCCGTTTAGGCATAAGCGTGACCGACCTGGCTCAGTTAAATAATCTGAGCCCACGCGCAGGATTGCGTGTCAGTCAAACCATTCAGATTCCAAAACTGGTGAGGGATTATAAGGTCAAACGCGGTGATACCTTAATCGGTCTGGCTTCACGTTATGGTCTGAACAGCAATGAACTGGCGGAAATGAATGATCTCAAACCAAATACACAATTGCGTATTGGTGATGTGATTAAAGTGCCGAATTAATGAATGGATCATGAGATTCGCGCATTTATTTAAAACTTTCAGGTTGATCTGGCTAGCCCCGCTGCTCGTAAGTAGCAGTTGGGCAGCCCTGATCACCACCTCATATATTGCACTACATAGCCAGCCGAAATATGCCCAGGCCAAATCCCTGCCTTATGCCAATCCGCAAGCACCGAAAGGCGGTACGCTGATTCTGGCAGCTGATGGCAGTTTCGATAATTTGAACAGCATGAATGGCAAGGGCAATGTCACTGAGGGGGGCAACTATATTTTTGACAGTTTGCTGTCCAAGTCACTGGATGAGCCCGGTGTGTACTATCCTTTGCTGGCGGAAAAAGTCAGTTTTGACCCCAAGAAAACTGCCTTTATTATTTTTCATTTAAATCCCAAAGCACGGTTTAGCAATGGCCAGCCGGTGACTGCACAAGATGTCAAATACAGTTTTGAGTTGTTTCAGACCCAGTCCAATTTTGGCCTGCAAATGTATCTAGCTGATTTAAACCGGCTGGAAGTCCTGTCACCTTTACAGGTCAAAATGCATTTTAAATCCGGACATAATCCGGAAATGGCGATGATTGTCGCACAGATGCCCATTTATTCTAAACAGGAATGGCAAAAGCGTAATTTTAAAGAATTGACGCTGAAACCGATGCTGGGTTCAGGGCCCTATGTCATTGAACACATAGATGCTGGACGTAGTATTAGCTACAAACGCAACCCCCGATATTGGGGTAAAGACTTGATGGTCAACCGCGGGCGTTATAATTTTGACCGGATCAAGTATCGTTATTATCGTAGCCCTGAAATCAAGTTCGAAGCTTTCAAGTCGGGCCAATTTACCTTGCATGAGGAAAAACAGGTCAACCGTTGGGTGAAAGACTACCAGTTTCCCGCCGTTCGGCAAGGACAGGTGCAGCGTTACCGCTTTCAGCATCACAACCCGATTCCGACCCAGAGTCTGATATTCAATACCCGCCGTCAGCCTTTTGCCGATATCCGTTTCCGCCAAGCCTTGAGTTTTGCCTATGACTTTGAATGGCTGAATAAAGCCATGTTCTATGGTGAATATCAGCGCCTGAACAGCTTTTTTTCCAATAGCGAGCTGGCATCTCATGGACGGCAAAGTGTTCAAGAACTGCATATTTTAAAACCCCATTTAAAGCAGCTTGATCCGGTTCAACGTCAGGCTGTATTGCAGGACTGGAAATATCCTCAGTCAGATGCCTCCGGTTTTAACCGGAACAATCTGTTAAAAGCCCGTCAATTGCTATTAAAGGCAGGCTATCGTTATCAACAGGGGAAGTTGATTAATGCTTCGGGTCAACCGGTACAAATTGAGTTCCTGTTGCATCAGGCGGAGCAACAGCGTGATCTGATGCCATATCTGCGTCATTTAAAACGCTTGGGCATTCAGGCCAGCATTCGTATGGTAGAAACCGCGCAATATTATGAACGGCTGCGGAATTATCAGTTTGATATGATTGTTGATACCATGCCGCAATCCCTGACACCGGGGCAGGAGCAGAAACAGTTCTGGGGCAGTCAGGCCGCAGCGCAGTCAGGTAATTATAATTATGCCGGCATTCGAAATCCGGCCATTGATGGAGTCATTCAGCAGGTGACTCAGGCTCAAAACCGTGAACAGCTGGTGAATAGTACCCGAGCATTAGACCGTTTACTGCGTGCAGGCTATTATCATATTCTGACTTATGGTACGGGTGAATACTGGTATGCTTACTGGAATATGTATCAGCAGCCGCAACGAAAACCTAAACTCTCCGCCGGGATTGATTACTGGTGGGTCGATGCAGAAAAGGCCAGACATGTGGCTGATTATTTCAAGCAGCATTAAGCTCCAAGCCTATCAGGGAGTGCCATGAGCACTTATATTCTCAAACGTCTGTTGCTGATGATTCCAACCTTGCTGATCATTTTGCTGATCAATTTCATGGTGATCCAGCTGGCACCCGGTGGTCCGGTGGAGCAGGCGATTTATCAGGCGCAACAGGTCAATGGTTTGGCGCATACCGGATTGCAGTATCAGGGAAAGCAAGGCCTCACACCGGAGATGCTTGAGCAGATTAATATCCAGTACGGCTTTGACCAGCCGCTGCATATTCGATTTTGGGAAATGCTAACGCGTTATGCGCAGTTTGATCTGGGGCAGAGTTTTTTCAAAGACAAACCTGTGACTGAACTCATCTGGGAAAAATTGCCAGTATCGCTTTCTTTAGGCCTGTGGAGTACCTTGCTGATTTATCTGGTCTCCATTCCTTTAGGGATTAGAAAAGCCCGAAAACATGGCAGTCTGTTTGATCAGACTACCTCTCTAGTGTTGGCAGTAGGCTATGCCATTCCAGCCTTTATTTTTGCCATTTTACTCATCATATTTTTTGCTGGTGGGTCTTATCTGCACTGGTTTCCCTTGCAGGGAATTCGCTCTGAAAATTTTGCTGAACTCTCATTCTTTGCGAAAATTCAGGATTATTTCTGGCATATGGCCTTGCCGCTGTTGGCCATGGTGCTTGGCGGATTTGCCAGTTTGACCTATCTGGTCAAATTTTCTTTTGTGGAAGAGCTGAGCAAACAATATGTCCTGGCTGCGCGGGCCAAAGGTTTAACTGAACATGCAGTGCTGTATCGGCATGTATTCCGGAATGCCATTTTAGTGCTTATCGCAGGTTTGCCCGAAGTTCTGATCGGGGTGTTTTTCGTGGGCAACCTGTTCATCGAGATTATCTTTAATCAGGATGGGTTAGGCGTCTTAGGTTTTGAGGCGATTATCCAGCGTGACTATCCGGTGATTTTTGGTACTTTGTTTATTTTCACCTTGCTCGGTCTGATACTGCGTTTACTCAGCGATTTGCTCTATCAACTGATTGATCCAAGAATTCATTTCAGTTCACGTCGAGGATCACAATAATGTCTTCCTTGATGCAAGTACGCTGGCAACGTTTTAAGCAGCATAAGCTGGGCTTTAGCTGCTTCATTATTTTCAGTGCTATTTTCATCATTTCCTTGGGTGCAGAACTGATTGCTAACGATAAACCCTTGCTGGTGAAATATGATCATGCTTTTTATCTGCCCATCCTGAAATCCTATCCGGAAACCACTTTTGGTGGGGTATTTGAGACAGAAGCAGAATATAAAGATCCTGCCGTACAGCAACTGATTGCAGAAAAAGGCTGGGCGATCTGGCCCATCATTCCGTTTTCCTATCAAACGCCAAATTTTGAACTGGCTGAACCGGTGCCATCGCCCCCGAGTGCGCAAAACTGGCTGGGAACAGATGATCAGGGCCGTGATGTTCTGGCACGGATTCTATATGGTTTAAGGATTTCATTACTGTTTGGTTTTGCTCTGACTTTATTGTCTGCGGTGCTGGGAATTTTAGCAGGGGCAATTCAGGGTTATTATGGTGGATGGATTGACCTGATCGGGCAACGCATACTCGAAGTCTGGAGCGGTTTACCGATGCTGTTTATGGTGATGGTACTGGTCAGTCTGTTTACCCCGAGTATTTACTGGCTATTTCTGATCATGCTGTTATTTGGCTGGACCACACTGGTGAGTATGGTGCGCGCTGAGTTTTTGCGCGCCAGAAATCTGGAATACGTCTGGGCAGCAAGAAGTATTGGGGCCGGGGATGGACGGATCATGTTCAAACATATTCTCCCCAATGTGATAGGTTCTAGCCTGTCACAGTTACCTTTTATGCTAACTGCCAATATTACTGCACTGACAGCGCTGGATTTTTTAGGGTATGGTTTGCCACCCGAGTCGGCATCCCTCGGGGAACTCTTGCTTCAGGCCAAAAACAACTTAAATGCACCGTGGCTGGCATTGTCGGGATTCTTTAGTTTGGCCATTGTACTGAGTTTGCTGATCTATATGGGAGAAGCGGTACGGGATGCTTTTGATCCAAGAAACTAAATCACAAAAATCTTTAACCATGAAAAAATAAGCAGATAAAATTGTGTAAATTTGACAAGACTGATTGTCAATTGTTCTGGCTTACGTTATAAACGAGTACAAAATAAAAGTAACGTATCAGGACAGATCATGACTCAATTGGCCGATTCCATTCAAATTCGCAATACCACTTTCAAAAATCGCATCATCAAAGGTGCCATGAGTGAAGCACTGGCCAATGATGCCGGCCAACCCAATCAGGCGCATTTCAAGTTGTATGAAGCATGGGCCGAAGGTGGCTTGGGTTGTGCTATTACGGGTAATGTCATGGTGGATTATCGTGCCAAGAATGAACCGGGCGTCGTAGTGGTAGAAACAGAACGCGATCTGGCGCAGCTTAAAGTCTGGGCCGACGTAGGCAAACAGCATGGCATGGTACAATTGGTCCAGTTGTCGCATCCGGGCCGCCAGTGTCCTAAAGGTCTGAATAAAGAAACGGTTGCACCTTCGGCAGTATCCTTTAGTCCGGCTTTGGCCATGAGCTTTGGAACCCCACGGGAACTGCGCGAAGATGAAATCCTGGATATTATTCAGCGCTTTGCCACTTCGGCTGCCATCTGTGAAAAAGCAGGATTTGAGGGGGTGCAGTTGCATGGGGCACATGGTTATCTGATTAGCCAGTTTCTGTCACCGCTGACCAATAAGCGTCAGGATCAATGGGGTGGTAGTATTGAGAATCGTACCCGTTTCTTGCTGCAAACCTATCAGGCTGTTCGTGCTGCGACTTCGGAAAATTTTATTATTTCGGTTAAGCTGAATTCAGCTGATTTCCAGCGCGGCGGTATTAGCGAAGAAGATGTCATCTATGTCTTTAAAGCGATGGACGCGGCAGGCATTGATATCATTGAAGTGTCAGGTGGTAGCTATGAAGCACCTGCGATGGCCGGCGTGAAAGCAGACAAGCGCAAGGCCTCGACCATTGCTCGTGAAGCCTATTTCCTCGATTTTGCCGAAAAAATCCGTCAGGAAGTGAAGTGCCATATCATGGTCACTGGTGGATTCCGAACTGTTGAAGGCATGAATGCCGCGCTTGACAGTGGTGCTTGTGATTTTGTCGGGATTGCACGTCCCTTTGCGGTAGAACCTGACTTGGGCAATCGTCTGGTTGCAGGGCATGATGTACGTTATGCGGTTGAGAAAATTAAAACCGGTATTCCAATGGTCGACAAGATGGCGATTATGGAAATCATCTGGTATGCCGCGCAGTTTAAGGAAATTGCCAAAGGCAAGCAGCCTAATCCGAAACTGTCACCACTAAAAGTCTTTTTGCAGTATCTGAAAGGCAATGTCAAAGCGGTGATCAAGGGACAATTAAACTCGCGAAAATCGGCTTAATCTTTATTAAAAAACCGGACACTGCAAATGTCCGGTTTTTTAATTTCTGGCACTTAGGGGTGCTTTAGGAATAATGCATCGCCTGGGTCTGAAAAGGAAATAATAACTGGCTTAACTGACGAGTCGCCCATAAACCAATTTCAGTATGATGCATATGCGGTGCAGTATAAGGAATCAGTAAATCAATTTTCTGTTCCGCACCTTCACAGCGCATGAAGCGACTTTTTAACTGATTCAAGCGCTGCTGGTCCATACGGCTCATTGCAGGTTCAATTTTTGCCTGTGATGGGGTTGCACTACGTGAGGACAGGCGAGTTGCCAAGCCTGCGCCCTGAATCCAGTCTTTAATAATCTGTTTTTCGGTCGCATTAAAGACCCCAAACATTTTACCCTCCGGATGATCTATCATTTTCCAGAAACGGCTTTGCTCCACTGGTGCATCTTTTACGATCCAGCCTTTGTCAATCATGACCTGCAAAAACTCGGCAATCTGGGCAGGATCGGATAACCAGTCATTGATGGTCTTGCCACTAAACTGGCATTTCTGATTATGAATATATTGACCAATCAGCGCTTTATTCTGGAAAACTTTTAAAGCCATCTGCCCAATATCCAGTTCCTTAATGATCTGGGAGGAACTTTTGCCGATGTCATTCAGAACATAGCCTTTTTTAATCAGTTCAAGATAAATTTGTGGATCTTCAGCTTGATTAAAATGCTGGATAAACGCTTGCAGGGATTTCTGCGCATGACCATTGTGAACATTATCAATAGTAATGTGCACATTGAAATAATGCGGATCGATACCCAGTTCAGCCAGTTCATAATTGGTGATTAACAGATGTAGCGGTAACTGTTCATAGCCGAGATTAAAGCCAATGACCAAAGGTAAATATTTGGCTGGGGCATAAGCTAGTGCTAGCTGTACGACAGCCTGTTCGTAGTAACTGTCATCCAAATGCTCGGCGTAACTGTTCAGCTCATAATGACTCAACAGGTCCTGATACATGGTGACATGATTGGCACGCGGATGCCCTAAACCAAGCTCTTCGAGATAGATGTAAATCAAATCTTTTAGCTCGGGCTGATTACAGTTTGGCACGGTCGAATATAACCAGGCACCATCGACCAGTTTGACCGGTGCAACTTTCGCCAGGAATTCGAAAGCATGAGAAACCGTTGGAAAATATTCCCGAGGCTGCTGCTGTTTACGGCGATTGACATAGGCCTGGAAAGTGGCACAGATTTGATGATGTTGTTCTAAAAGATGCTGTTCAACCTGTGGGGGCTGATCTAACCATCCGAGAGTATCAATATTTAAATTTTTAATCAGATCGCTCAAATAAGATTCAGCTTTTTCAGTTTTGGTATATGTCGAAATTTCAGTATCTTGAAAAAAGTCGACCCAATCCTTAAAGCTTTTAATTTGATAATTATGATTTTTATTTGGCGATAAAGGTAAACTTAGCTCTGTGCTGACGAACATAATCTGATCCTTGCAGATTTCTCTTGATTTACCTTAACGTGCCCTCTAAAAGCAGGGTGTTGAATTTTTGTTCTAATTTATTGGTGTATTGCTTTAAATGAAAATGAACGGATATTTCTATGCATAGAAATGTTAAAACAATACAAATTGTAAAATTAAGAATGGGATGGCAGCCCCCAGAAAGAGAGCTAGATTTGAACGAATGATAAAAACAAGGTTTAAAGTTTTCAGAAATAAAATTTGCAAGATAAAAAAAAGCCCGAGTCGCAATGCTCGGGCTTTTTGTTGAGATGTTGCCATCTCGAATATGGCGTCCCTACGGGGATTCGAACCCCGGTTACCGCCGTGAAAGGGCGATGTCCTAGGCCTCTAGACGATAGGGACAGTACAGAAGATAAATTTTAAAACCGCTACTTTTAGCTTGAAGTAATGGCGTCCCTACGGGGATTCGAACCCCGGTTACCGCCGTGAAAGGGCGATGTCCTAGGCCTCTAGACGATAGGGACTTAATAAAATGTACTTCTGAAAATTGGCGTCCCTACGGGGATTCGAACCCCGGTTACCGCCGTGAAAGGGCGATGTCCTAGGCCTCTAGACGATAGGGACGTTTCAGAGGTGGGCGTATAATAGGGTGAAAACAGGGGGGTGTCAAACGCATTTCCATAAAAAAAATGATTTTCTGGGTTGAGTGCATAAATTTAAAACAATCTAGAGAAAATACTGGAAAATTACATGGTTTAAGCTGGATTTTTAAGCAATTCCAGAATTGCTTCTACTACCTGCGGATGGAGTAAATAGCCGGTAATATCATGCGGGCGGTGAATATGGGTACGAATGCCGTGGTTAATAATTGCGGGTTGAAACTGAAATGGCGGTTGTGTAAGAGGAAAGGCGGTAAGAAAATCATCAGTTGAATAAAAATTTATCCAGTCGCCTGTAATTGCTGCAGGTCGTACAATGGGTTGCGGTAAATGTGACTGGATCACCTGAAAGGCTAATGGCGATCCTAAAGTAATAAAACGCTGTACGTTCAGTTCAGGATGCTGAATAAGATAATTATAGGCAATCACACTGCCCAGAGAATGAGCAATCACAATACAAGGTTTGCGACCATTCAATTGCCGGGCAATCCGCTCATGAACTTCCTTCATGAAAGCAGGATTGTCGAGATACAGATAGGTTTCAATCAGAAATTTCTGAAGCAGGCTCCGATGCAGACTGGGAAAATAATTCAGCAATAATACAAAGTCTCGCAGTGCAACATTTTTGCTTAGCGTAGTAATAAATTTGAATTTCTGTTTGAAATCCATCGGCTCATTCAGATGAAGCTGAGGAAGATCTGAAATCACGGGCTTGCGCCAGCCAGGACGTGGAACGGGTGCAGGAAGCTGAGGATGGACAGGTTGACGGAAACGAAAGCTGGGCCATTGCTGGGGCATCAAGGTTCCAGCATTCAGGATGTTGCGAACGTTATAGTGTGAAAGCAAGTCTCCATAAAATGGAATGTGAATGTGACGTCGTAAATAACTGAATCTGGCATCATGACGGTGTTTGCGAATGCCTTTTTGAAGTATATGCAGCCAGCGCTGGCGAATCGATGCAGCACTGTGATGTTGCTGGTTCATTCCATGAATAAAAATAACTTTCATCGATACCTCACGGAGGTCGATCTATATATTCACAGTATAGAGAAAATTGCGGCAAGCCAAGCTGCACTTTTTGTGGCGTTAATGTGTAAATTATCTTTGATAAAACAATCATTAACAGACATCCGTATATTTATAAAAAAGGCAGAAAAAGCAGTAAATTGGTAGGTCTGGATGAAAGATTTTACTGAATAGAAGAAGAATATGAATGGAACGGTAAAAGTTGAATTTAGAGTTTGACGTGAGTCTTATAGCAATTCCAGTAGCGCTTTAATGACGTCTGGATGCTGAATCAAATAATTATAGGCAATCACGCTGCCAAGCGAATGTGCCACCAGAATCTGTGGCCTGCTGCTATAGAGTTGATCATGAATGCGGCGGTGAACTTCCTGCATAAAATCCGGATTGGCCAAATAAAGATAAGTTTCCAGCAAAACTTATGCAAAAAGCTGGCATGTAAGCTGGGAAAATAATTGATGAGTACCGCAAAATCCCGCAAGGCAATATCTTTGCTTAATGCTGTAATGAATTTCAGTTTTTGATTGAAATTCAGGACATCATCAATATTCGACTGCGGGACGTCACAAATTTGATAGGTACACTGGTCTGGTGGCGATGCCGGTTGCAGCTGTGCGGGATGTAAAAAAGGGAAATGCGGCCACTGTTGCGGCATCAGGGTGGTGGCATTCAAGACGTTATGAAAATGATGCCGAGAAAGTAAATCGCCATAAAAAGGGATACGGATATGCCGTTTTAAATAAGTAAACCGGGCTTGCTGTTGTGGGTTTTTCCGAAGGCCTGTTTTGAAGAGATGCAGCCAATGTTGACGTAATGAAGTAGCCGTATACTGTTGCTTGTTCATGCCGTGAATAAACACAATTTTCATCGACGCACCCTTAAGGCTGCCCACTATGGTTATAGTATAGATAAAAAAAGAGCGGCCGGAGCCGCTCTTTTAAAACTGATGATTAAGACTTGTTGTGATAAAAGGCATAATAACTTACATAACACGCTGCAATAAATAACAGACAGCCTACGAAGCTGATACGCATTGATGGATCAAAGACCATACTGATACAGGTAATAAAACAGAACACAAAGCCCAGGATTGGCACAATCGGGAACAATGGTGCAGCAAAGCCCAGTTCTTTGGCCGTATGACCCTGTTTATACCACTGACGACGGAAGTTGAACTGGCTTAAGCAGATACTCATCCAGACCACCACCATGGTAAACGCCGCAACGCCCAGCAAGTTGGTAAAGATCGTCTCTGGCGCAAACTGTTCAGACAATAAACCTGGTAATGCACCCAGCATGGTCACCATGACTGCAATATACGGTACACCGCGAGCATTTAGTCTTGAGAATACGGCAGGCAACTGTTTGCTGTATGACAATGACCACATCATACGTGAAGCAGCAAATAGACCCGAGTTGGCAGCAGACAACAACGCAGTGATAATGACAAAGCGGATGATGTCTTCGGCATATGGAATACCAATGTGCTGGAATACGGTTACGAACGGACTGCTACTCACGCCTTCAGCGGCTAAGCCCGCTTCCTGATGCGGAAGTAAGGCTGTTACCACGATAATGGTACCTACAAAGAAAATTAATAAGCGGAAAATTGCCGTATTAATCGCTTTAGGGACATTTTTCGCAGGATCTTCAGTTTCACCGGCAGCCACACCAATCAGCTCGGTACCAGAGAAGGCAAAGTTCACGATCAGCATCGTAGCAAAAATCGGGAATAGACCTTCAGGGAACCAGCCTTGTGCAGTCAGATTGGTAAATAAAGGTGCAGCTTCATAGCCTTGATAGCCCAGAACACCAAAGATGGCCAATAGACCTAAAAGAATAAAAGCAACAACCGTGACCACTTTTACCAGTGCCAGCCAGAATTCGGATTCGGCAAACCAGCGGGTAGAAATCATATTTAGACTAAATACGAATACACCAAAGATAATGGTCCATAACCACATGGAAATGTCCGGGAACCATTCCTGCATCAGCAAGGCCGCTGCAGTAAATTCAGTTCCGAGAGTGACCGACCATGTCAGCCAGTATAACCAGGTGATGGTATAGCCTGTGCCTGGTCCAATATAACGTTTGGCATAAGCGCCAAATGAACCAGATTCTGGCATATGAACGGCAAGTTCGCCCAAACATAGCATCACCATGTACGCGATAATACCGCCCAGGAGATAAGCGAGAATGGCACCTACAGGCCCCGTTTGTGCAATGACTTCACCCGACCCTAAGAATAGGCCTGTTCCGATTGCGCCACCAAGCGAAATCATGACCAGATGTCGAGTACTCATAGCGCGTTTTAAAGGCGCAGAATTGCCCTGATGCGTAGCATCATTCGGAGATGAGTGCATAGGAAATAAGAAATACTTCAAAGGAATGAAGCGAGCTATTGTAGTGAAAAACTACAAATCTGCAATCGAATAATGGTAATTTCGAATAAGGTCTGATCGTATGAGATCAATAGATGGCGTCCCTACGGGGATTCGAACCCCGGTTACCGCCGTGAAAGGGCGATGTCCTAGGCCTCTAGACGATAGGGACGTTGCGAGGTGATGCGTATATTAAGGACTAAGCCGGGTTTTGTCAAAAGGGTTTTTGCTAAAATTCATTTAACAGTTTAAACATTAGGCAAAACAAAAACTTTATTTTATTAAAATGTTATTTTCTGAACAGATTTCAAGACTATAAAAAATAAATATTTGAAAAGATCACTAAAACTTAGTGATCTGGAGTTTGATATTGCTCAGGCTGAGAGTTTTCAGCTGGGGTTGACACTGTCTCAGTCTCCGCAGTGTTGTCATCATCACGGTTGACGATATAGAGATATAGCGCGGACGGGGCTAAAATCAGTAAAACCAGTAAGATCTTTTTTAACATGATACAAAGGCAAAATATGAAATCGCATTAATTATAGCCTAAGCAAATTAAAAAGAGCAGCAGCATGTACCTATTCAGGCTCTAGAATTTAAAAGTAACATCTGCAATAAATTGGCGGCCGATTTCAGTCATTACACATGGTCTATCATTTGAGGTCGAGCCTGTTGTATAGGTATTCACGCGGTTGGTGACGTTGTTAATGATTAAACCAAAAATTGCCCTTAAATCTTTTGAAATTTCCCAATCATAGGTGGTGCGTATATCCCATGTAAATTTTGGTTTAATTTCAGAGACTAAATAGGTGTCAAGCAGTTCACCTTCATACTCGACTTTGTCATTTTTATCGGAGACAGCAACCATATCATCGTAACTGTCTTTATAGCTAAAGAAGTTTGAAATACGTACAGGCAGTGTATCGAATGCAATATCCCAGTTTACTCGTGCGGTCCATGGTTGGTTAAAGTTTGGGGCAGGGCGGTCTGACCAACGAATAATTTGACCATCATAAGAGACCCATTCATCTTGAGTGGCTTGATCATAGGCTGAAGTGTAATCTACATAACTGCGGAAGACTTCACTGTAGTCAAATCCCAAGGCAAATAAATGTTGGCTATCCCCCAGAGCGATCGGTTGACGATTTCTAAGTGTTAAGGTGTAGATGTCAGCTTTGCCACTTCCCTCATTATTATATTCGTAGAAGAATTTTGATCCATCTAAAGGAGTAACTTTAGTTTTTGATATTTCATCCTGATATTTACGATTGACCCATTTTAGCCCTAGATCCCAATTCTGGATTTGTGTATTCAGGCCTAAAACAGTCTCGTCACTGAAAGGGGGATTGAGCGCTGAACTACGCGCACCGCTGGATAGTGCAGTTTGTGTTTCTACCCAAGTCGCATGTGGGTTTTCACGTGACAGTTTGTAGAGCAAATCATTTTGAATTTCATTCAGTTCTGTACCTAACGTTTGCTGACCATAGTAGCGATTCCACCCAGCGGATAAATGCAATTGATCATTACTAAAGGGTTTGTAAGAGAGACGACTGCGAGGGGAAATATTGATATTACTACTCAAAGAGTCATAATCAGCACGAACACCAAGGCGTGTTGAAATTTGATCATTCCATTGAATATTGTCTTCAATAAATATATTTAGGCGATCTTGCTGGGCTTGAATATCACCAGCTTTGTACAGAGTGCCACCAGCGATATATTGTCCATTCCAACCATTTATTGTTAGTTTCTCATCACAATATGGGTCACTTTGAAGGCAGGTAGTATCTTTGCCAAGTTCTTTTAAATGGGTCTTTGTCGCGAGTAAAACATCCTCGACTCGTTTCCACGCAACATGAGCATGGCTGTAACCTGCACCTAGAGTCATGTTGTGTCGGGATTGACCAACTTTAAATGGGTCTATATTGGCTTGTAGGTCGTAAGAGAGAACGTCTTGGAGTTGTTTGATTTCTCCCATGATGGCGCCTTCTCGAACAACATCGGTATTATTCCAATCTTTACTTCCTTCGGCATAGTACCAATGCATACTGTAGTTATTGTCAGCAATACGTTGTGTCGCTGAGTTTTGGAAATTAAGTTTATGTACGAGAGTACCTAGATTGAATTGGTGTTCGAGTTCAGAGAATAATGTAAGTGTTTCGGTTTCAGTGGTACTTCCCGAATCACGATTGCTGTCCACATAGCTCAAACTGTCCAGCAATCCATAATCCAAACCAAACTTCGCTTTGGTTGAGGCGTTTGGTGTATAAAATAATGTTGCACCAAGATTTGAGATATGTCGTTCTTGATCAATTGTTTTAGGTGTTTCAAAGCCACTTTTGACTGGGATGATAGACTCTCGTTGAGAGGCATAAGCATTAAAGCCCCAATCATTCGAGAGCTTCCCATAAATATTGGTGCTTAGACCTTGTTTGGTATATTCCTTTTGGTATTCATCTGTGGGCTCTTCAAATTTACTTTCTTCTAAAGGTGAAATTGAGTTGTAGCGAGCCCAATCGCTTTCAGTGTAATCGTAATTGATAGAACTGTGAATTTTCCCTATCTCTGTTTGCGGTGCACATGTTTTAGCATTTACAACACCACCTGTGAATTGACCATAAGCGGCAGACACGTTGCTATCTAATACTTCAAGCTCACAAAGTAGGTTAGTGTTCACTGCCATAGCTTGTGCGCCAGTTCCGATATCTTGAAATGTATTTGTGTTTGAATTTGCTGGATTAATAAGTAGGTTGTTGGAAACACCATTCACAATAAAATTGTTTTGGAAGGTTTGTGCGCCATTAATAGAGATTTCGGCAGGTTTAATTTCACCTTGAGAACCTGCTGCAAGTTGTGACTGACTAAATTGAACATTTGGATTTAATTTTAAAAAATCGGTAATGTTCTTTGAGCTATTTGGCGTCCTTTCTAAATCTTCTTTTGAATAAACTGTTTTTCCAACTTCATTTGCTTGCTGAGCTTCGATAATAATCGTGTTGAACTTAACCGTTGCTTCATTGAGGACAGGCTCTTGATAATTTGATTCTTCTGCAAAACTAGATGTTGATAAAGCTGTTAGAACCGCAATAGAAAGTGGGGAATAAGCAAAACGCATGAGAAGGGTTAAATCTGCGAAAGATAATGTAAGTGATTATCATTAACTTGAGGCAAGCAATCTATAGTAATGAGAATTATTTTTATTAATTAATTGATGAAAGTGTAAGGCTTGAGCAATTTAAGATGCTGATCAAAGAAATATAAAGAAGAGAAAAAATAGATGGCGTCCCTACGGGGATTCGAACCCCGGTTACCGCCGTGAAAGGGCGATGTCCTAGGCCTCTAGACGATAGGGACGTTTAGAAGATGGCGGTATCTTATTGATCCGCCACCAGAGTGTCAAGCAGGTGAGGTGCGAGTTTGTTTAAAATATAGCAAAACAGTTCAGCGGTCTTCTGCGTATCATATAATGCAGAATGGGCTTCTTTACCATCAAACTCGATTCCAGCTTGGATACAGGACTTCGCCAGTACAGTCTGACCAAACATCACCGCACTTAAAGTCACTGTATCGAAGACAGAAAAACTATGAAACGGGTTCTGGTTTTTGGTCCCGGTACGGGCAATCGCGGCCTGAAGAAAACCTAAATCGAAATGTGCATTGTGTCCGACTAAAACTGCATGGGTACAATTTTGCTGGCGACGCACTTCATTCACCGATTTAAAAATGCGCTTGAGTGCAGTTTTCTCATCTTCGGCCATGGCGATTCGCATTGGATTAGAAGGATCGATCCCAATAAACTCCAGCGAACGTCGGTCGAGGTTTGCCCCTTCGAAAGGATTGATATGTGCATGGTAAGCTTGACCCGGCACAAATTGACCCTCCTCATTATAAACAATCGGAATGGCCGCAATTTCCAGCAATGCATCAGTCTGCGCATTAAAACCTGCAGTCTCGACATCGACAACTACAGGTAAGAATCCACGAAAACGTTGACCAATGATTGGGAGCGTTTCATTTGTCACACTTTTCTCCATTGAATGGTTTTACCAGCATACAGTGGGATAATCTGTTCACCATCCAGATAGTCTAAACTTTCAGGGATTACTTGATCTTCTTTAACCAGGGTAATTGTGCTGGTATTACGTGGCAGGCCATAGAAGTCTGCACCAAAATGGCTGGCAAAACCTTCCAGGCGTTCAATTTTACCCACCTGATCAAATGCCTGAGCATACAGCTCAATGGCAGTCGGCGCACTATAACATCCTGCACAGCCACACGCATTTTCTTTTGCATTTTTTGAATGCGGCGCGCTATCTGTTCCCAAGAAGAATTTAGGATTACCGCTGGTTGCGACTTCCAGCAAAGTTTGCTGATGCGTTTGACGTTTTAAAATCGGCAAGCAGTAGAAATGCGGCTTGATCCCACCAACCAGCATGTCATTCCGGTTAAACAATAAATGTTGCGGCGTAATGGTTGCAGCGACATTACGGTCTTGCTCAAGTACAAAGTTTGCTGCTTCGCTGGTGGTGATGTGTTCGAGCACCAGTTTCAGCTTGGGAAATTGTCTGAGTAAGGGAGCCAGCACTTCATCCAGGAAACGCTTTTCACGGTCAAAAATATCGACATGATTATGCGTCACTTCACCATGTAGCAATAAAGGCACTTGGTGTTCTTCAAGCTGTTCAATTACGCCGTAGACTTTGCTCATATCGCTCACACCACTATCGGAGTTGGTGGTCGCACCCGCAGGATAGAGCTTGATGGCATTGACATGCGCAGATTCTTTGATCTTTTTAACTTCGCTTGCCGGGGTGTTGTCAGTGAAATACAGCACCATACGCGGGTCGAAATTTACCCCTTCAGGCACATGTGCCATGATACGTTCACGGTAGGCATTGGCTTCTTCGACAGTTTTAACGGGTGGCACCAGATTTGGCATGCAAATGGCGCGAGAAAACTGCTTGGCTAAATCGGGAACGGTACGTTGAAGTGCTAAACCATCACGCAGGTGAACGTGCCAATCATCTGGCTGGAGAATCGTAATCGTATTCAAGGCAAATTCAGTCGAACAAATAAAACAAATGATAATCCATCTATAGTAAAAATGGTAACGAGAAAGCGCTACAAAATAAGGGATATGTATAAATTAATTTTAAAAAGTATGTTATTTTAAAATTAATAAAAAAATTACATAAATACTTGGCAATGGAATACAAGTACAATCTAGCGAAATTGCAAGATGATAAAGAAGACATAGAACAACTGATTACACGGCAAAGCCAGCGTGTAGGCCCGGTCTTCCCTCAAAATCTGGAACAAGAATTCTGGACCAAAAATCTGGAACGCGCCCGCAAACATGTCGAAAAATATGTGTGGGCTGGAGTACTAGCCTATTTCCTTTTTTTGGTGGTGATGATTCCCACAGATTACTGGAGCATCAGCAAAGAATATTTCGTACATGATTTTGTCCTGTGTATGTTGGGCTTGCTCAATGGCGGCGTGTCGCTAATTATCTTTTATATGTTCTCGTGCTTACCCAAGATCAAGCGCTTTTTTCCTCAGGCTTCGATGCTGTTGGTATTCTGGGTACAGGTGTCAATTTCATGTATCACCATGTCGATTAAAACTGATGCCTTGCAGCATCAATCCATGGCGATAGTCACGATCGTATATATCCTGGGTTATGTTCTGACCGGTATTAAGCCGATTCAGATGCTGGTCACCGGACTGCTCGCCGCCGCAACCACCATTATTGTATTGTTCGGTCTGTCAGTTGAATTTAATCCTATGGTTTTTGGCCGGATTTTAATTGGAAGTTGCTTGCTGGGTTATGTGATTAGCCATATGATTTTTGCCCGTGAGCGTGTGATATTTCTCTATAGCATTCGCGCCAGAATCAGTGAGCAGATCCAGCGTATCCATACCAACGAATTATTACATTTGAGTCAGTACGATGAGCTGACCAAGATTTCCAATCGACGGACTTTTGATGAGACGCTGCAAGTCCATTTCGAACGTGCACATCGTGAAGAAACGGCATTGGCAATTCTGTTTATCGATGTAGATTTCTTTAAAAATTACAACGATTTTTATGGGCATCAGAAAGGTGATGATGTCATTTCGACTATTGCCAAAACCATCAAGAATGCGATCCGACATATGGACTTTGTCGCGCGTTATGGCGGGGAGGAGTTTGTGGTGCTCTTGCCAGAAACGGATGCACATGGTGCTTATGCGGTGGCTTCAAATATTTTTAAGGCGATTGATCGTCTGGAAATTCCACATGAAAAATCCTTGGTTGCGAAACATATCACCATCAGTTTAGGCATTACCGTTTATCGTGGTGAAGATGATATTGATAAAGACGCCTTATTGGGGATTGCGGATCAGGCGCTCTATCGTGCTAAGCAGCTGGGACGAAATCAGATTTATTATCAATCACTGCGTTCCGTCAATTCAGATACTGCCAAAGGTTCAGTGCTTTGAAGATCAATAAGAATTAGCAATAAAAAACCGCTCATCAAGAGCGGTTTTTTTGACTGAAAACCAAACTTAGTTTTTGTCTTTCAATTGTGGCACGGCAGACGCTGAACCAACTGCAAGCAAACCTGTCTCTGTGTAGATACCCAGTTTTGCACGAGTATCCGTGATATCCAGGTTACGCATGGTCAACTGTCCGATACGATCCATCGGCGAGAACATAGAATCACCTTTCTCCATAGTCAAACGCTCAGCTTCATAAGTGAGGTTCGGAGATTCAGTATTCATAATGGTGTAGTCATTACCACGACGCAATTCGATCGTTACAGTACCGGTAACTGCTTTAGCAACCCAACGCTGTGCAGTTTCACGCAGCATAAGCGCTTGAGAATCGAACCAGCGACCTTGGTAAAGCAAACGACCTAAACGTAGACCGTTAATACGGTATTGTTCAATCGTATCTTCGTTATGAATACCCGTTACCAGACGCTCATAAGCGATGTGAAGCAGCGCCATACCCGGAGCTTCATAGATACCGCGAGATTTCGCTTCGATGATACGGTTTTCGATTTGATCCGACATACCTAGACCGTGACGGCCACCGATGCGGTTCGCTTCAAGAATAAATTCAACTGGATCTTCAATGCGTTGACCGTTGATAGCAACCGGGAAGCCTTCTTCAAAAGTAATCGATACTTCTTCAGCTTTTACTTCTACGTCATCTTTCCAGAACGCAACGCCCATGATTGGCTCAACGATTTTGATGCCTGCATTCAGGTATTCAAGATCTTTAGCTTCATGCGTCGCACCCAGCATGTTTGAGTCAGTTGAATAAGCTTTTTCTTTTGACATTTTATAGTCAAAACCATTGTCGATCAGGAACTGTGACATTTCTGCACGTCCGCCCAGCTCGTCAATGAAAGTTTGGTCTAACCAAGGCTTGTAGATTTTAAGCGCAGGATTGGTCAATAAACCATAACGGTAGAAACGTTCAATGTCGTTGCCTTTATAAGTCGAACCGTCACCCCAGATGTTAACATCATCTTCTTTCATGGCAGTTACCAGCATGGTGCCAGTTACTGCACGACCCAATGGCGTCGTGTTGAAATAAGGCATACCACCTGTAGAAATATGGAACGCGCCACATTGAATTGCAGCAATACCTTCTAATGCAAGCTGTAAACGGCAGTCGATTAAACGTGCTTTTACTGCGCCATAAGCTTCAGCTTTTTTTGGAATCGCATCGTAATCGTCTTCGTCTGGCTGACCCAAGTTAGCTGTGTAAGCATAAGGTTCAGCGCCTTTTTGTTTCATCCACAAAAGAGCAGCAGAAGTATCTAGACCACCAGAGAAGGCAATACCAACTTTTTTACCTACTGGGACATTCTGCAAGATAGTTGCATTATCAGACATTGTTCATCCTAATGATATGAAATAGGCACGCCAGAATTGGTGGCCTGAAAAAATACATATTGCATCAATTGTATCATTAATTTATTTAGGTTTGCTTTAGAAAAGAAAAACTCGTTTTAAAATCTCTATTCAATAGGCTTAAATAATCATAAATCGCACGATTTTAACCAGAATCCTGCTGAAAAAGTAAAAAATTGGTTATATTCAGCCGAATAATTTAAAAACCAGATAAAACAGGAATAAAAGCATGGCGACTCATATCCCACCTTTACCTAATTTAAATCCTAAAACCAAGAATGAAACACTGGCACTGTTGCATGGGATTTATGCCGGCCTGATTGGTTTTAGTACAGTGCTGTTTTTATATCTTGAATATCAGCAATCCAGTATTTCCATGCTGAGTTTAGGTGTGGTGCTGCTGCTTTTAGGCTTGTTGATGTTTTTTAATATCCAGGCCAGTATAAAGGTGAAGCAGGGCAATGGTTCAGGACGTACTTTATCCAGAATAATGGCTATTCTGATGTTGCTGAGTTTTCCAATTGGTACAGTATTGGGCGTGATTGCATTATGGAAATCCAGCGCACGACAATGGCAGAACTAATTCGTCATGTATAGAAAGAACTGTTTCGAAGATTGATATTTGTGCCTGAAAATGCTGAACTCCGGGTCATAAAAAGCCGCTGAAAATCAGTTAAAGTAAGGGAATGACTTGCTCAGCCAAATATAATCAGGGATTTGTTATGACCACGACGCGCTATGCCAACATTTTAAAACCACTGCATTTAGGTTTTACCACCATTAAAAACCGGGTGGTAATGGGGTCGATGCATACTGGTCTGGAAGACCGCTTCTATAATTATCCTAAACTTGCAGCGTATTTTGGCGAACGTGCCAAGGGTGGCGTAGGTCTGCTGATTACGGGTGGAATATCGCCAAACCGTCAAGGCTGGTTGTTGCCGGCGGGCGGCACCATGAATATCTTGGGCGATATTGCGCCACATCGTCTGGTGACGCATGCAGTGCATAAACATGGCGCCAAAATTCTTTTGCAAATTCTGCATGCCGGACGTTATGGCTATCAGCCTTTTGTGGTGTCGGCAAGTCCAATCAAATCGCCAATTTCTCCTTTTAAACCACGTGAAATGTCAGATAAACAGATCCTGAATACCATTCATGACTATGTCAACACGGCCAGTATTGCCAAAAAGGCTGGCTATGATGGCGTAGAAATTATGGGTTCGGAAGGCTATTTGCTGAATCAGTTTTTAAGTCGTCATGTCAACCAGCGTAGCGACCGTTGGGGTGGCCCGATTGAAAACCGGATGCGTTTTGCCGTAGAAATTGTCAAAGCCATTCGCGAGGAAATTGGCGAAAAATTTATCATCTGTTTCCGTTTGTCGCTTCTCGATTTGGTACATGATGGCAATACCATGCAGGAAGTGATTACCGTAGCTAAAGCTTTGGAAAAGGCGGGGATTACTTTGCTTAATACCGGGATTGGCTGGCATGAAGCACGTATCCCCACTATTGTGACTTCTGTACCGCGTGCCGCTTTTGTCGATTATACCGCTGAAGTCAAAAAACATGTGTCGGTGCCGGTAATTGCGTCCAACCGGATCAATATGCCAGAGACTGCCGAAGCAATTCTGGCATCAGGGCAGGCAGATATGGTGCAAATGGCACGTCCACTTTTGGCCGATGCGTTCTGGGTCAATAAAACTGCAACCAATCGTGTGGATGAAATCAATACCTGTATTGCCTGTAATCAGGCTTGTCTGGATCATACCTTTAAAAACCAGCGCGCAACCTGTCTGGTCAATCCGCGTGCCGCTTATGAAACCGAACTGGTCTATGTCAAAACCAAAAAACCAAAAAGTATTGCAGTGATCGGTGGGGGTGTCGCAGGTTTGTCGGCTGCTACTGTCGCAGCCAGTCGCGGGCATGATGTGACGCTGTTTGAGGCCAGTCATGAAGTAGGCGGACAGTTCAACCTGGCTAAAGTCATTCCGGGGAAAGAGGAATTTCACGAAACGATTCGTTATTTTAAAGTGCAGCTAGAAAAAACTGGAGTTGATCTGCGTCTCAATACCCGAGTCAACCGCGAGCAGTTGGAGCGTGAGGGTTTTGATGAGGTGATTGTGGCTACAGGGGTTGTGCCGCGTGCCTTGAATATCGAAGGCAGTCAGGCACCACAAGTATTATCTTATGCAGAAGTGCTACGTGGCGCACCTGTCGGTGATCGTGTTGCGGTCATTGGCGCAGGCGGGATCGGTTTTGATGTGTCCGAGTTTTTATTAAAGCCACCGCATCAAATACAGCCGCAACCTGTGGATGAGTGGAAGCGTGAATGGGGTGTAGATTCTCATCCAGATTATGTGACTGAAGGCGGGTTACAGCGTGCTGAAGTAGAACCTCCAGTACGGGAAATTTATCTATTACAACGTAAAAAGACACCGCTTGGCGCAGGACTAGGCAAGACTTCAGGCTGGGTACATCGTGCCCAGTTAAAAAAACATGCCGTGCGGATGTTGCGCGGTGTGCAATATAAATCTGTCACGGATGAAGGCTTATGGATTGAGGTAGATGGCCATGCTCAATTATTGCGTGTGGATACCATTGTGGTATGTGCAGGTCAGGAATCGGTAAAAGACCTGATGCCGAGTGCTGGGGAAAATACCTTGGCGCAGTATCATATTATTGGCGGTGCAAAACTGGCTGCCGAGCTGGATGCCAAGCGTGCCATTCGTGAAGGAGCCGAATTGGCCGCCAAATTGTAGGGATTTGATGAAACTATATGCAGTTAATCAGATTCACTGTAACTTTCACTTGTCAGTTGCATAAAAGCGCCGTATTATTGCGCCCATGGAAGCGTGGCAGAGCGGTTTAATGCACCGGTCTTGAAAACCGACGAGGGTGTGAGTCCTCCGTGAGTTCGAATCTCACCGCTTCCGCCAAATTTTAAAAACCCCAATCGAAAGATTGGGGTTTTTTATTGCTGATGAATTTTACAGAATGATTTAAAAAAAACGGATCTTGAAGAGGTTCGATATTTAAAAAGTCGATAATTTATAAACAGATATTCTTTAATCGCATACTTCAATCTTAATCAGAGCCAGAGCAATTCTTTCCACATGCTGATAAGCAGGTTGCTCTAATTCTTCACCAAAAATATCCGGATCAATTTCCTCATAAGACCAGTGAATATTTTGATGCTGCTGCATCAGGTCTTGCAGATACTGTAAAAATCGATTGCCATTTCGTGTGATGGTGGCGCCGGTATATAAAAATAAACGGCCGCCTGAATTTAGCCTTTGCAGGCCTTGTTTTATAATTTTAAAAGATAATTCATTGCCATCGAGCTCATTACCTCCGTGACGATATTGCCGTTGCTCAGGATCAATTAAATACGGTGGATTAGCAAAAATCAGGTCAAACTGACCTTCAAGATTGGAAAATAAATTGCTTTGCACCGGAGAGATTGAAGTAAAACCCGAAAAATCAATATTGAGCTGACTATAGAGCAAGGCTTTGGGGTTTAGATCTGCTACAAAGATTTCCTCATGATCTGGAAAGTATTTGGCGATACTGATGGCAGCAGCAGAGGTGCCACAGCATATTTCAGCAGCCCGTTTGAAAGGGCGAGGTTCGGTGGCTAGATATTGCTTGAGATGATAGACAAAGCGATAAGTATCGGGACCAAAAAAAACAGCATCTTGTTGTGTGGTTGGAAAGGAAGAGTGAATAAAGAGTTCACCTTCCAGTGAGGCGACCCTGACCAGACTGGTGTATTGCTCATCCTGAACCTGTAGAAGTTGCTGTTTTGCCAGCAAGGAAAAAAGAACCGGATCAAGATCGGTTTTGCTAAATTCCAGATTCCAGCCAAATATATCCTGCAGGGTTATTTCCTGATTTTTCTCGTTTCTTTTACGATCCAAAATCCGTTGATGCGACAACGGAGTAATAGCTGTGAACTGATAGTTTTGTTGTTTTAAAAACGCTAGTAAAAAATGCAGAGCATGTTGCTGGTGATTCTGAATTTCTAAAATCTGGTTCATAAGCGTTGCTCTTTGGTTTACGTAAAATCAATACAAAGCTGGATAGACGTTGAATCCCATATAAGACCATGACCAGATCAGCCATTCGCGATGCGTTCATTCAATAGAAATGAATCAGCTTCATCTTCGCCTGAAATGCCAGAATTTTAAGTAAAAAACTGATGTGAATTGGTGTGATTTTTATAGCTGTTTTTAAAAAATTATCTTCTGATAAAGCTTCTGTCTACTTTTATTCTCGATTCATAAAAAATGGCTATTAATCACTGGGATCAATAGCCATTAGAGCTGAGAGCTTTAAAAGCTTAGTTGGGTACTTCCGGCAAATCAAACCAGATCACTTGCGCATCTTCGCTTGCTTTAATTTCTGTATCATCTAGAAAAGCAATTGCGCCGCCAGCTTCAACTGTATGTTCAGCGATCTGGACAGTGCCAGAAACAACATGTACATAATTAATATGCTGGGTCGCTTTCACTTTCAGACTTTGGCCTTGCTGAATCACCGCAGTTTTGACTTCGGCATTCTGACGAATATGCATCGGTGCATTGTCATTCGGACCACAAATCAAATGCCACTGGTTCGGTTGCTCATGCGGGTCAAGACGGATTTGCTGATAGTTCGGCTTGGCATCACGTTCATTTGGAATAATCCAGATTTGCAGTAAATGGACCTGTTCGTCGCCTTGGTTCATTTCACTGTGCCGCACACCTGTTCCTGCACTCATCAGTTGCCATTCACCCGCAGCGATTCCGCCATGATTGCCCATGCTGTCCTGATGGGTAATGGTTCCTTTCAGCACACAGGTCAGGATTTCCATATTGTCATGTGGATGCGTTCCAAAACCCTGATGTCCATCAATCAGGTCATCATTAATGACACGTAAAGCGCTGACACCCATATACTTTGGGTTATACCAGTTACCAAATGAGAAACTGTGTTTAGACTCCAGCCAGCCCATTTTTACATGACCACGATTTTCGCTAGGATGTAGAAAAGCATTCATGATTTTATCTCGACATTATTTTTAACTTGAGATCATCATACTGTCGTTTTATAACTGAAAAAATCTCAAATAGGCGACAGATCATTGCATTTTTGCAACGACAGAGCTGAAAGTAAACATAAGGAATAAAAAAGCCCGCTCAAAAGCAGGCTATTTTTATTCAAATCGGCAGACCGATCATCATTCTAAGAAACGAACCGTTACCCCAGATTTGACTTTACGGCCAAGATCATTGGCATCCCAGTTAGTCAAACGAATACAACCATGTGACGCTGTTTTCGAAATGGTAGACGGGTTTGGTGTTCCGTGAATACCAAATGATTTCTTGCTTAAACCAATCCAGATATTCCCGACAGGACCGTTAGGACCCGGTGGTAAAGATAGTGGTTTTAAGTTTTTACCTTGTACAAAGTTAGACGGTGAATAGCTGTACCAAGGGTTTGGTGCAACACCTGTTACTTTATAGGTTCCGGTTGGAGATGGTGTATCCGCACTACCAATGGTGGCAGGGAATGACGCGATCATTTGATTTTTACTGTTAAATAAGTACAGTTGTTTCGCGCCTTTATGTGCAACAATCAAGTGAATACCTTCAGGCAAGTCATTACGTACATTACTGACCAGTAATTTTTCACCAACTTTATTAAAGTTAGCATTTGGATTGAGTTTCTTTAAGAAATTCTCATCCATATGGAATTTTTCACTCAACATTTCACTGACACGTGTGTAGTACAAGCCTTTCATTTTCGCCTGTAACGCATAATCTGAAGGAATAGACTTGGCAAATGGGCCTGCCAGATCTTTTTCAGTAATGGTGTATTCAACAAAGGCTGGCTTAGAACCCTGACGTGCAACTAGTTTATCCCAGGTTTCCTGAGTCAAAACACCTGTCGGTTTAATGCCATTCATTTGCTGGAAAGATGCAATGGCTTTTAGTGTATTTTTACCGCTGGTTCCGTCAATCGCCCCCGGTGATGCATGGGCATTATTCAGCATGACATGTGCACGTGCGTAAACTGGGAATTGACCTGCACCGATATTTTCATACCACTGGGCATTATTTAAGCCGTCTAAAGTCCACGAAGCTTTGGTCGTTGCAGAGTTAGTCGATGCTTTGGTATTTGGTGCTGCGCCAATAGAAGCAGTCTGATCTTCGGTATCCTGTAGCTCATTCAGCGCTTCAGATGCCTGTTTTAAGTCTTGTTGTTCTTGTGCGGTAATTTGCGCTTCTGCAGGTGCTGCTTGGGCCGCTGAAGCTTCAGTTGCTAATGGATCAATCGGATCTTGCACTGCAACATCAGTCACCACTTGGGGTTTTAATGGTTGTTCAGCAGTAGACGCGGCAAAAACTTGACCTGCGAAAATGCAACCTAGACTCACAGCGAGCATTGTGCGAACGAACATGTAACTCAACCTTAAGAATTATTTCTTTAACTATGTGAAAAAACACTATAAGTATTACAGAAAAAATGTGGAGATGCAGTAGTTGTTTTGTGTAAATCACTAGGTTGCCGTTCAATCCGATCGGTTTTTAAAGTTGCCAGAAGTTATTAAAACTGCGGCCTTTTTGCTATGATGTTGGCAATGTCAAAGAAAGATGGGAATGTGAATGACGACCTTAAAAAATGATCGTTTTCTGCGCGCATTGTTGCGTGAGCCTGTAGATGCTACGCCAGTATGGATGATGCGTCAGGCTGGCCGTTATTTGCCTGAGTACCGCGAAACGCGTACCAAGGCAGGAGATTTCCTTTCGCTTTGCAAGAATACTGAACTGGCCTGTGAAGTAACTTTGCAGCCTTTACGCCGTTATGATCTTGATGCCGCGATTTTATTCTCGGATATCTTGACGGTTCCGGATGCTTTGGGACTGGGGCTGTATTTTGAAGCCGGTGAAGGCCCGAAATTTCACAAGACCATCCGTACCGAACAGGATGTCGCCAATCTGCCTGCATTTAATGCCAAGTCGGATCTGGATTATGTGATGAATGCCGTTTCGACCATTCGTTCAGCCTTGGGCGGTCAGGTTCCTCTGATTGGTTTCTCGGGCAGTCCATGGACTCTGGCAACGTATATGGTCGAAGGCGGTTCAAGCAAGGATTTCCGTTTTACCAAACAGATGATGTATGTGCAGCCTGAAGTTTTGCATGCTTTACTGGATCGTCTGGCTGATGCAGTGACTGAATATTTGAATGCGCAGATCGATGCGGGTGCACAAGCGGTACAGATCTTTGATAGTTGGGGTGGGGCATTAGCACATCGTGAATATATCGAGTTCTCGCTGAACTATATGCAGAAGATTGTCGCTGGTTTGCAACGTGAGAAAGACGGCCGCAAGATTCCGGTAATTCTGTTTACCAAAGGTGGCGGTCAATGGTTGGAACCGATGATTACGACAGGCGCAGATGCATTTGGTCTGGACTGGACCACGCCATTGAATGTCGCTCGTCAAACGGTTGCTGGTCGTGCAGCACTTCAGGGTAACCTGGATCCTGCAACTTTATATGGTTCATCAGACACCATCATTAAAGCGACAAAAGCCATGCTGGATGATGCCTATGCCAATGGCGAGAAAACCGGTTATGTTGCCAATTTAGGTCATGGTATTACCCAGTGGGTTGATCCGGCGAATCCAAAAGCATTTATTGATACCGTACATGAGTATAGTGCCAAATATCTTTAGGATGTAAACCTTGATCGATCTATTCAAATCAGGGTTTGAATTTACTTATAAGGCAGCTTCGGCTGCCTTATTTGGGATTTTACTCCTGCTCGCTTTTGCGCTGACTGCTTCTATGGGCAGCGATCTCTTCTTTGGTTTTTACCGGTATGACTATCTGCTTTTTTTTGCTTTGCTGATTCAGGTGATATTGCTCTATACCAAACTGGAATCCTGGGCTGAAGCCAAAGTGATTGCGTTATTTCATCTCATGGCCATGGTGATGGAAATCTTCCTGACCCATCCGGCAATTGCTTCCTGGCATTACCCTCAACCCGCAATATTTAAAATCCTGACCGTGCCTTTATTTGCCGGTTTTATGTATTCTGCGGTCGGCAGTTTTTTTGCGCGCTCTTTACGTCTATATCAGGTTTCATTTGAAAAATTGCCGCGTTTTAGCCATATGCTGACATTGGCTGTCTTGTCTTATATCAACTTTATGAGCAAGTTTTTTATTCCCGATTATCGGGTGATTTTATTTGTCTGGAGCGTGCTGATGTTCTGGAAAACCAGAATTCGCTTTCAGCTGAATCGGCATACTTTTCAGTTGCCGATGTTACCCGTACTGCTGATTCTGGCGTTTATTATCTGGATTGCCGAGAACATCAGTACCTTTTACCAGATCTGGCTCTATCCAAGCCAGATTGAGCAATGGCATATGGTGGGATGGGGCAAACTGGGCTCCTGGTATTTGTTGTTATTGCTGAGTCTGGTGTCAGTACTGAAAATCTTGGGACAGCGTAATTCACAAGGCGATTGGGCGCTCAAAGAACAGTAAAATCAATCAGGTTATGTTTATGTAAAGCATACATTTTTTCAATTGCGCCAAACTTGACTTGTCGCTACTCTGCTGAGTATGTAGTTTAAATTACATTATTAGAGTAATAACAAAGATTGCATGAGAATAATTGGAGAATAACTATGTTGAAAAAAATTATGCTGGCGGCGGTATTGGCGACAGGTTCAAGCATGGCGATGGCTGACCGAGATGTCGGTTGTGGTATCGGAAGTCAGGTGTGGGCGGGTCAGTCTGGTATTATTCCTAAACTCTTTGCAGGTACGACCAACGTTCTGTTCACGAATCAGTGGCTCGGGATCACTTTTGGTACTTTGGGTTGTAGCCAGGGCGGTACCGTAACCGCTCAAGTGGTGACCTTTACCAATGAAAACGCTGAAGCACTGGCGCGTGATATGGCAGTTGGTGAGGGTGAAAGCCTGAATGTTCTGGCCGAACTTTTGAATATTAAATCTGAAGATAAAGCTCGTTTCTTTAGCGTTTCCAAGCAGAATTTCTCTGAAATTTATTCCGAAGAAAACCAGAATACATTACAAGTTTTAAGCACCTTACAAACTGTGATGGCCAAAGATGAAGTATTGAAATCCTACATCTGATCCGCACCTCAAAAACCCTGCTGTTCTGGCAGGGTTTTCTTATGACTAAAAGAAATTGATGAGAATAAGTTAACTGAATGAAATATGCGTTCTTCATGTTGGGCCTGACATTCAGCCCTTTAAGTTTTTCTAGTGAAATTAATCCAGACATCCAGCATTATCTAACTCATGCCGAAACCCAGCGTCTGGATCAGAGTACCACCTGGCAACGTCTCATGTATGCCAATCCCCAAGGTCATAGCGAGGTTAGCTATTCGGGCTATTTCCTGGCAGAGCAGGGAAAAACTGATTTAAAAAAAGAAATACAGCATAACATTCAGGTTTTATTTTTGAGCGCAGAGCCGAATCAGTCCGTGCGCTGTAAGTTTCCTGCACGCAGCAGCTGGTTAATACAGCAATTGAATATTTCCGAGCAACAATTGCCTGCGGTCAGTTGTCCGGATTTGGATAAATGGATTGGCGAAGTCAAGCCTTATCAGGCAACCCTGATTTATGCCACGGATTTTATGGGTAATCCGAGCTCCATGTTCGGGCATACCTTGTTGCGGCTGGACCCTAAAGACCAGCAACAACTCAATCTGATTTCTTATGCAGTCAACTATGCCGCAACGGTCGATGGCAATGACAACTGGTCCTTTGCCTGGAAAGGGCTGACCGGACAATATCCGGGTGAATATTCCCTGATGCCGTATTACCGCAAGGTCAAAGAATATGGTGACTTTGAAAGCCGGGATTTGTGGGAATATGAATTAAACTTAAGCCCGCAAGAAACCAGATTTTTGGTACAGCATCTCTGGGAAATGCAAAATGTAAGTTTCCCTTATTATTTTATCAATGATAATTGTGCTTATCGCCTGCTGGGGCTATTTGATCTGGTACGTCCCGAGTTAAATCTACAGAAACAGTTTAATTCGACTGCGATTCCGATTGAAACACTGAAAGTCGTAGAACAGCAGGGTTTGATCAAACAGAAAGTTTACCGTCCAGCGCTTGAAACTCAATTGCTGGCTCAATCCAGACAGCATGGCAAAGCGCTGGCAAAAACTGCGCATCAGTTAGCTTATGCAGAAACAGGTGTAATGCTTTCAATTTTGCAGCCTTATCCGGCAGAAGATCAGGCCAAAATTCTGGAAATGGCCTATGATCATTTATATCTGGACTTTCTCCGACAAAAAGTCGATGAATCTTTTGTTCAACCACGTTTTCGCAAGTTATTAGGCTTAAGAAGCCAGCTGGATATCGAGAAACAGCGTAAAGCACCTGAACGTCCAAAAATAGATCCGGTACAAAGCCATCATGCACGCAATATCAGTCTTCAGGCCGGACAGGTTCAGGGAGAATCCTTTGTCCAGCTTGGACATCGGCAGGCTTATCATGATCTCATCGACCCGCAAGGCGGTTTTCGAACCGGCACACAATTGCTGTTTCTGGATGGGGCTTTGCAATATCGTGACAGTGAGCTCAAGCTGGAACATCTGGATCTATTTACTGTCAATTCCTATAACCCGGTCAATCCGTTTAATACGCCATTATCCTGGGGTTTTAATCTGGGCTGGAAACAGGAGGCACTGGATGCGCATGGCCAGTTTAGTGAAGATGAACAGCATGGCGTCGCCAGCTTAAAAACTCAGGGTGGTTATAGCTGGGCAAATGCCAGCCGTGAACATCTATGTTATGCGCAAATGCAAACTCAGCTACAGGCAGGCAAGGCACTGGATCAAGGCTGGCGCGTAGGTGCTGGCCCTACTGTGGGGTGCCAGAATATCTGGAGCGATCAGATTAACAGTCTGGTGCAGGTGGAACTGCCTTATTGGGAAGATTCGCATCGCTGGCAGCTGAAACTGAATACTGAACTCCAATATGCATTCAATCCACAACATGCACTTCGGCTGTCTTGGGAATATCAGCAACAGCAGTCCAAAGACTGGGATCAATGGAGTCTTGGTTTGATCCGGTATTTTTAAGATTTAGTTAAAACTGATTAACACTATTCATAAAGTGCTGTGTATCCATGAGGCTGCTGTTCGGTTTTCCCTTGTATAAAAAAATTGGCTAGGTTGGGTACAAATAATCTGGTCGATATTTTAGGAAAAATACCTGATATTTGTTATATTTGTCACATAATTTGAGTGAAAATAGCAAGGTTTTGGGGAACAGACAGTATGAATAATGAATGCATGGCAAGACTGGCCGAGCAATGGGAACAGATCTGTCAAAATTATTCATCTGATGACTTATTGCATGCCTTTCACTTTATTCAAGATCATTCCCTGATTCTGGTGGAAGAATTCTATAAAAACATGCTCCTTGAAAAGGAATCTGCAGAATTCTTTTCCGATGACTTGATTCAACAGCGCTTGCGCGACACTTTAAATGCCTGGCTACTTGAAAGCTTTGGTGTAGGAATTAATAAACGCTATGCCGATGCCGTGCAGAAACAGGCGATGGTGGGGCATGTGCATGCACGTGTCGGAATTCCGTCCTGGCTGATCATGCGCGGTGTACGTGAAATTGAGCGTAAAATGTTTGAACTGCTGGATGAGAATCCTGACCACAGTATGTTGACCACCTGCAGTTATATTGTCCAGATCATGGGATTTGCCACAGAAGTCATGTGCCGATCTTATGAAGCCAAAACAGCCATGAATCAGGAAATTAAACACAGTTATCGTGTTTTTTCAGCGATGCAGGATGTGGCCGTACAAAAAGATAAACAGCGCAGTTCATTGCTAGACTGGGAAAATGAGCTCATGTTCAAGGTCTTTTCTGAGCATGAAAAATTGAATCATCCGATGTTGTCCAAGTCGGAGTTTGGTTTATGGTTTATTCATAAAGCCTCTTATGCTTTTACCGGTTCTGATCAGGTCGATTTAATCATTGAGCGAATTTATCAAGTCGATGAACTTAATCAAGATATTATGGACTGTACGGACAAAAACAATATGCTGGGACTGATCCAGCGAATCCGTGACTTGAACCGTGAGATTCAGTTGTTAGTAGATCAGTTATTTCAGGTGGCCGAATATATTGAATCAGGTAATGATTCATTGACCCAGTTATTGAATCGTCGTTATTTGAATACCATTATTTCACGTGAAATCACTTTTTCCCGTAAGAATCATACGCCTTTGTCTTTACTTGCCATTGATGCTGATTATTTCAAAAGTATTAATGACAAATTCGGACATGCAGCAGGTGATCTGGCTTTGAAATTTCTGGCCGAAGCATTGCAAAAATACAGTCAGGGCAGTGATTATGCTTTCCGGGTCGGCGGTGAAGAGTTTTTGCTGTTACTGGTGGATACTGATGAAAAACGTGCCCTGAATATTGCCGAAAGTGTGCGTAAATATATTGAAAATGGCATGATTAATTCGGCACAAGGCCAGCAGTTTAAATTTACGGTCAGTATTGGTTGTGTGCTTTATGATGGACATCCGGATTATCAGCGCTTCCTGAATGCGGCAGATTCTGCCTTGTATATGGCGAAGAACAACGGGCGTAACAGAGTCTATATGGCTCATCAGTCCTTGAACCCAGTCGCACAGCCACTCTCTGTTTAAATAAAAGGTTTTATCCAGTTGCAGACTGCTGCTCTATAAATTCCTGAAATTTCTTTTTTTGCTGAAGATATTCGGGATGATTTTTAGCTTCATCCCATTTCTGTTTAAAGATTTTGGCAGCAGCGGCTTTAACCGGGTCTTCCTGATTGCGCGGTAGCTCTGAACGGCCATGCGCGCCACTTAAACCTTTTTTGTCTTCCGGAACCGGGCCATCGTATTTTTTGCCACCTTTATGGTTGGCATAACGCCGGGCACGGGTAAAACCCATCTGTAAAAACTTGCGTGCCATGTCCGCACCAATAAAATCTTCTTGTTTTAAATAGTCCAAGAAAAGCTGATAGATTTTCTCGCTACTGGCTTGGGCTTTTGCTTCATCTGCAAAGCGCCAGTGTGGCAGGATTTCCGATTTATAAGGCTCAACCAGTAATACACCTTGTTCACCACGGCCAATCCGGTAGAGCTCGGGTCGTTTACGAAAATTAATCTTTGCAAAGTCCAGAGAATAATCAAAACTATTCGAAACTACACGTGACGGACGTTTTGGTGGGGTTACTTTGGCAGATGACTTCATATTCGGCCTTTTCTGAAATTTAAAATGACTCAATATTTCAGCTAATACAAATTATAAAAACGAAAGGACAAGATACAGAAAAGCCCCTGTCATTTAGAGCTAGGGGCTTTCATTTTACTTCGATTTTTTTGAACTGGTCTTCGAGGTTTTAGCCTTGGTTGACTTGCTCTTAGAGGAGCTACTCGACTGCTTTTTAGCAGGCGCCGATTTTTTTGAAGAAGACTTTTTCACTTTAGTGTCGTCTTTACTCTTGTTGCTGCTTTTCGCTTTAGCCGGTTTTTTCGCGGAAGAGGTCTTTTGGTCTTTCGCTTTATCACTGGCTTTTGAGCTCGAATTTTTCTTCGCCTTCACTTTTTCATCTTTGCTGGCATTGTCTTTCTTAGAAGATGCCGCTTTAGATTTACTGCTCGCCGCTTTTTTAGTGACTTTGCGATCACTGTCTTTGTCACTACTCTTATTCGACTTTTTCAGTTTCTCATCTTGGGTCTTTTTAGCAGTTTTTGCTGATTTTTTGCTGTCTTTCGCCTGGTTATTTTTACTATTCGCCATGGTTACTTTCCTTATCATTAAAAATCAATCAGAAAGATATAAAGCGCTTTGCTGTATATCAACTTCAAATTACTTTAATGGGAGAGCGGCAGGATTAAAACTTTATCGTGTATCCAAGTGTAGGCTTGTTGCAAACACAAGCAGGAATTGTTTGAGTTCTAGACTGAAACATAGCAAGTTTTGGGACAGGTCTTTAAACCCTGTTACCAGGTGTTATTTATAGCAAGTGAGCTTTTGAATTAAGTATTGATATCCTCTTCCTTTAAAAGCAAAAAACCCCGAATGATCGAGGCCTTGAGTAACTTATTTTTAAGCTTTAATAATTAATAGCTTTCTGGAACCGCACTTAAAAATTCACGACGTGTTTCTTTGTCGGTTTTAAAATCACCAATAAATGATACCGTACGTGTGGTTGATTCCTGCTTGCCTACACCGCGCATCATCATGCACATGTGCGCAGAATCAATCATTACTGCAACACCGCGTGCTTTGGTGACTTCAGCCACTGCTTCTGCAATTTGCTGAGTCAGGTTTTCCTGAATCTGTAAACGGCGCGCAAACATTTCAGTAATACGGGCAAATTTGGACAGGCCTAAAACATGACCTTCCGGCAAATAGGCAATATGTACGCGGCCATAAAATGGCAACAAGTGATGCTCACATAGCGAATAAAATTCGATGTTTTTGACCAGTACCATTTCACGGTTATCGGAAGGGAAGACCGCCTTGTTGGTCACTTCTTCAAGTGTCTGGCTATAACCCGAGGTTAAATATGAAAATGCTTTCGCAGCGCGCACAGGCGTATCTTTGAGACCAGGGCGATTTAGATCTTCGCCAACGGCAGTAAGAATGTTTGCGTAGGATTGCTGCATAGTCATATGACGTATTCACTTAAACTGAGAATGAACAAGGACGGCATTGTAGCAGAAAACTTTTACAATGCCTTGTTTTGAGGCTAAAACCGTTTACTGTTTGAACTTTGGATTCTTTTCTGCACGTTTGAGCAGAACCAATACTGCACCGGTACCGCCTTGCTTTTCAGGTGCACTGACAAAAGCTAAAACATCGCGATGCTGACGTAGCCAGCCGTTGACATAGGTTTTTAAAATCGCTTCCGGACCTTTGCCATGTACGATTTTAATCACGTTCTGATTTTCATCTTTGGCGATCTGGATAATCTGCAGCACGGCTTGACGCGCTTCTTCCACGGTACAGCCATGCAGATCCACAGCTTCAAACCAGCGCAAGTTACCGGCTTTCAAGTCTTCAAACACTTTATGCTGCAAGGTGGCGATGCGATAGCTCAAGTTGGCCTGACTGCCGACAGGATTGAGCATGGCCTGAGTATCTGATAAAGCCATTGCCTCTGTTTCCAGCGGGCCAGTAGCCGCTGCACGCTTTGCCAGGATTTGTGCATCCGGCTTTTTCTTGCGTGGTTTGTCCAGTTGAACCGTATTTCCCGATTCAATTTTTTGTACGCCCTGCATTTGCTTGCGGAATAATTCCAGTTCTTCTAACGCTTCTTGCTCGACAGTCTTTTCAACAGGTGCAGCAACGACCGCAGGCGTTTGCGGCTGTGTAATTTGCTTCTTAAAAGATTTCAGCAGGTTGTACTGATCTTTAGATAATGAAGAATCGTGTTTACTCATAATGTAAAAACAAGGGAGATGCGGAATTTACAAGAATTATAGTCTGAAAATAGACAAAGGAGAACTGAATTGCGTTCATGACATTGCTGAGGATTTTAAATACGCTCGAGAATCTATGATCTACTTTTCAATATTGAAAATAAAAAAGCCCAATCCTGAGATTGGGCTTTTTTAATGCTTAGGTGAGCATTTACATTTTAAACCGCTTCAGGCTCACCAAACAGATCGCGGAAAGCATGATCCGGACGTGGCTGTTTCATGAAGCTTTCGCCGACCAGAAAGGCGTGAATATCATTTTTCTGCATCATCGCAACATCCGCAAGTGTGGCAATACCACTTTCAGTCACCAGCAGGCGTGAAGGGTCCAGTAATTTTTTCAAACGTAATGATGTGTTTAAATCCACATCAAAGGTTTTTAAATTACGGTTATTTACACCGAGCAGACAACGATCAGAAAGTTTTAAAGCACGGGATAGTTCTTCTTCATCGTGAACTTCAACCAGTACATCCAGATGATGTTCAAATGCAGTTTTAGACATTTCTTCTAACTGCTGGTCAGACAGGCAAGCCACAATTAGCAAGATACAGTCTGCATGCAGGGCACGTGCTTCGATAACTCCATAAGGATCGATCAGAAAGTCTTTGCGCAGTGCAGGCAGGTCGCAATGTGAACGGGCAATCTGAATGTTGTCATCGTGACCCTGGAAAAAGTCTACATCGGTCAGCACCGATAAACAGGCTGCACCTGCCTCCTGATACTGTGCTGCAATTTCCGCAGGGTTAAAGTTCTCGCGAATAATGCCCTTGGATGGCGAAGCTTTCTTAATTTCAGCAATGACACCCGGACGTTTCGACACTAAAGACTGGGCAAAACCACGCACAGGTGATGCACCTTGTGCCAGTTCTTCCAGATCTTTATAGCTTTTCTGCTTTAAACGTAGGGCAAATTCTTCTTTTTTACGGTCAACAATCTTGCCTAAAATTGTGTTTGCGATATCCACCATGATCAAAATCCCTGACCGAATTAAGCTTCGTAATGTTTAATGGTTTTGGTAAATTCAGACAGCACACTCATTTTTTCAAGTGCCTGACCGCCGTAAATAATGTCATGTGCCAGCGCAACACCTTGCTTATAGCTGCTGGTTAAACCGGAGACATAAATACCCGCGCCGGCATTCAGCGCGATCATGTTCGCGGCTTTATCACCGATGTCTGATTTTTTCTTGCCCAGCGCGTCTTTGATCAAAGCCAGACTTTGCGCAGAATCTTCCACAATCAGTCCGGTCAGAGTTTGCGACTCAATATCGACCGATTCAGGAATAATGTCCCATTCGGTAACTTCGCCATTTTTCAGTTCAGCAACATGAGTTGAGGAGGCAATACTGATTTCATCCAGCCCATCACGTGAATGTACCACCATCACATGTTCAGCACCGAGCTGTTTCATGACTTCGGCAATAGGACGGCAGAGTTCATTGGAAAATACCCCAATGACTAAACGATTTACTCCGGCCGGATTCGTAAGCGGGCCAAGTAAGTTGAAAATGCTGCGAATCCCTAATTCTTTACGTGGGCCGATTGCATATTTCATGGCTTGATGATGATTGGGTGCAAACAGGAAGCCGACACCGACATCACGGATACACCGTTCAGTCTGCTGCATGTTCAGGTCAAGATTAATCCCCGCCTGTTCCAGTAAATCTGACGAACCTGATTTGGTCGAAACGCCGCGGTTACCATGTTTGGCAATGGTGGCGCCCGCTGCTGCAATTACAAATGCCGAAGCAGTAGAGACATTAAACAGGTTTTGACCATCACCGCCTGTACCGACGATATCGACCAGATAAGGAATGTCACTGACATCAATTTTAGTGGCAAGTTCACGCATGACACGTGCAGCTGCGGTAATCTCATCAATGCTTTCGCCTTTAAGGCGTAAGCCCATCAGCAGGGCACCAATCTGGGCATCGGTCGCTTCACCTGACATGATGGCATGCATCACGTCTTGCATTTGATCCTGAGTCAGGTGAATGTTTTTAGTAATATTGCTTAAAGCTTGTTGAATATTCATAAGATGTTCTTAGGCATAAATTTCGAGAAAGTTTTTAAAGATTTGATGACCATGCTGGCTCAGAATCGATTCAGGATGGAACTGCACGCCTTCGACCGGCAATGTCTTATGTTTCACACCCATAATTTCTTCCATAGAGCCGTCCGCTTCATTGGTCCAGCAGGTCACTTCCAGACATTCAGGCAAGGTAGCTTGATCAATCACCAGTGAATGATAGCGCGTTGCAGGAAATGGAGAAGGAAGATTGCTGAAAATCCCGGTATCACTGTGGTACATATCAGACAGACGGCCATGCATCACACGTTTAGCACGCACGATATCACCGCCAAATGCCTGACCAATACTTTGGTGACCAAGACAAACGCCCAGTAAAGGAATTTTGCCAGCAAAATGCTGAATAGCAGGAATAGAAATCCCTGCTTCACTTGGCGAGCACGGGCCGGGACCAATCACTAAATACTTAGGTTGCCATCGCTCTATATCTTCCAATGTCACGGCATCATTACGGACTACTTTTACTTCTTGATTCAGTTCGCCAAAATATTGGACGATGTTATAAGTAAAGGAGTCATAGTTGTCGATCATTAAAAGCATGAGCTTAACCTATTGAAATTAATGCACTTGACTGTGCTAATGTTGTCCAGATCGTACTTTATTTATACGTGTTGCAAGCACTTGCCTGACACAACTAAATCATTGATTTCATTGTGTGAAAATAAAGCACGCTTCATCATAGCAAAAAATAGCTGCATTCGGCGCAACAATTTCGCTCAATTTAATAGCTTTAATAACCTGTAGGAAATTAAATAAAAGTTTTATAATGATTTAAAGTAATAGGCTTATTCATAGAAAGTTTTAAATGAGTATTTTTTAGAGTAAAACTTAAAAATGAAAAAATGAGATCAAAGAGAGGCTAAAAGTTTGATGAAAAAAACATCACTTGAATAATTAAGCTTTGTATAAACTTTTCTATTGAAAGTAGATTTAAAGAAAATGCCTCATAATAGGCATACAATCCCAAATGAATCGCAAAATTTTCTTTACTGATATCTACTAAAAAAAGCTCAATTTTTAGCCAAAAACAAGTAAAAATATAACAAAAGTAAGAAAAAGCAGCATATTTGCTATAAAAAGCTATGTTTCTTATACATTTTTATAGATACATGCACTATTTAGGTGCGCTAAAAAATAAAGCTGAAATAAAATAAATGAAGAATGCTTGAATATAGTGCATTTAGTTTTGCAGCTAGTATAATAGCCGCAAAGTATTTTTGTCACTTCATGATTTCTTATAAAGATTTCAAGATTTTATCTATACTTTTAAAAGTTGGTACGGTAATTGCTTAATAACTATCAACTGCTAACACGCACTTCACGGGTGCAACAAAAACATCGGAGCAAAATGAGCATGGCGAACAAGGTCCTTCAACTCATACAAGAAAGTGGCGCAAAATGGGTCGATTTTCGCTTTACTGATACCAAGGGTAAAGAGCAACACGTCACTTACCCAGCAGACAGTATTGATGAAGATACATTTGAAGACGGCAAAATGTTTGACGGTTCTTCAATTGCAGGTTGGAAAGGCATCGAAGCATCGGACATGATTTTACGTCCGGATGCGGCAACAGGTTTTATCGACCCGTTCTTTGCAGAGCCAACAGTTGTTGTAACTTGTGACGTCATCGAGCCATCAACTGGTCAAGGTTATGATCGTGACCCACGTTCGATTGCGCGCCGTGCAGAAGAATATTTGAAATCTACCGGTATCGGTGATACTGCATTCTTTGGTCCAGAACCAGAATTCTTCGTATTTGACGAAGTAAAATGGGAAATCGACATGTCTGGCGCGCGCCATACATTGATCGCTGAAGAAGCTGCTTGGTCAACTAACAAAGACTACGAAGGCGGTAACTCTGGTCACCGTCCACGCGTAAAAGGCGGTTACTTCCCAGTTCCTCCTGTAGATTCTTCACATGACATGCGTGCAGACATGTGTGCGCGTATCGAAGACATCATGGGTCCAGGTCGTGTAGAAGTACATCACCACGAAGTTGCTTCTTGCCAGTTAGAAATTGGTGTGAGCTTCAACACTATGGTGCGTAAAGCAGACGAAGTTCAACAGTTCAAATATGCGGTTTGGAACGTTGCGCATCAATATGCAAAAACAGCAACCTTTATGCCTAAACCAATGGTTGGCGATAACGGTTCTGGTATGCACGTGCATATGTCGATCTCTAAAGACGGCAAAAACCTGTTTGCTGGTGATGAATATGCAGGCCTTTCAGAAATGGCGTTGTACTTCATCGGTGGTGTAATTAAACATGCCCGTTCTTTGAATGCGATCACTAACCCTTCTACAAACTCGTATAAGCGTTTGGTTCCACATTTCGAAGCACCGATTATGCTTGCTTACTCAGCGCGTAACCGTTCTGCATCTATCCGTATTCCTTACGTGTCTAGCCCGAAAGGCAAGCGTATTGAAGCGCGTTTTCCAGATCCAATGATGAACCCGTACCTAGGTTTCGCGGCATTGTTGATGGCTGGTCTTGACGGTATTCAAAACAAGATCCACCCAGGTGAAGCTGCTGACAAGAACTTGTACGATCTTCCACCGGAAGAAGAAGCAAAAATCCCTACAGTGGCGCATAGCCTGGATATGGCGCTTGAAGCACTTCAAGCGGATCATGATTACCTGTTAAAAGGTGGCGTGTTCACGAAAGAAATGCTTGATGCTTATATCGAGCTTAAAACTGAAGAAGTTCGTCGTCTAAACACGACTACTCACCCAGTTGAATTTGATATGTACTACAGCTTGTAATTCATCACGAATTAAAGCGAAGAAAACCCGCGCATGTCGCGGGTTTTTTTGTATCATCTATTTATAATTTTAAATGATTGATGGGCTTAAATGGCACAACGTAAAAAGCACACCAGCTTTTATCCATGGATTGATCCAAAAGATCATAACAAAGGTTTTAAGTTGAACTTCTCTGAAGTGACTTATCTTGAAGTGGGGCGGACTCCCGAGGGTTATAAGCAGGCTCAATTTGTGGCGCTGAAAAATCCTGAAATAGCGCTGGATTATGCTTATCCAGAATCATTTTATTTGAGTGCTGAAGGTTTTATTTTAATTAAAACCCCACAAGGCAAATATGAAATCATTGCAAAAACAGATAACTGTTAACAATGAATAGTCGTTCTAGAAATCAAAATCAGCGTGTGTTGCTGTCAACTCTGCCTGTTGAGTTAAAACCGTGGCTGTATGCATCGGGTTCACTCACGCAACAACTGACCGATTTGGCGCAAGGACAATTCCATGTCGAGCCAATTCAAGAGCATTTTCAGCGTTTAAGCTTTGCCAATGCCAAATGGATGCAGATGTCACATCAGCATACTTCCTGGGTGCGTGAAAGTTATCTCTACGGCTCGGAACAGTCTCCTTGGGTGAAAGCCAAAAGCATCTTTCCGATTTTAAGCCTGCAAAAAAAAGCCCGAATTTTTCAGCATATTGGCACCAAACCGATTGGCTGGTTTCTGTTTCAGCGCACTAATCCACTGTGCCAGCGCCGGGTGGTACTTTTAGATGAGGGCTGGACCCGTCAGAGCTGCTATACTTGGCACGGCTGTAAATTTATCGTACAAGAAACATTTTTACCGGCATTTGAACACTTTATACAAAATTCACGGGCTTGATTTTTATGGCAACCGCACAAGCAATCACCTGGCGTGAGCGTCTTAGCGCCTATTATTATCTTTGTCGTTTTGATAAACCGATTGGGACTGAACTGGTTTTTTGGCCTACCATGTGGGCGCTGTGGATTGCCGCTCAGGGAATGCCACGTATTGAAATTTTAATTCCCATGATTTTGGGTGTGATTTTTATGCGGGCAGCAGGCTGTGCCATTAATGATTTTGCTGACCGTAAAGTTGATGCGCATGTGGAGCGTACCAAAAACCGTCCGCTAGCGACCGGGATTATCAGTGCTAAAGAAGCCGTGATGGTATTTCTGGTTTTGGTGGCTGCCAGCGCCTGCCTGCTTCTTTTCTTGCCGATTGAAACTTTTTACTGGTCATTTGGGGCTTTATTTCTAGCGTTTATTTATCCTTTTATGAAGCGCTATACCCATTTGCCTCAAGTCTTTTTGGGGTTAGCATTTTCCTGGTCGATTCCGATGGCTTATACCGCAGTGGGGCAAACGCCGGATTTAACCTGCTGGCTCTTATATTTTGGCAATCTGGCCTGGACTGTAGCTTATGATACCCAATATGCGATTGCGGATCGTGAATATGATTTAAAGATTGGAGTGAAATCTACAGCGATCTTATTTGGCCAGCATGACATTCAAATTATTAGTGCTTTACAGGCCGTTAGTATTGTGTTGATTGCTGCGGCACTTTGGCTAGAAAATTTATTGCTTCCATTTGGTCTGGCTGCATTAATTGTTGTTGCTCTTGATTTTATTTACCAATGGATAAAAACACGTGATCGAGATCCTCAATGGTGTTTTTGGGCATTTCGTCACAATCGCTGGGTTGGCTTGTTAATTTTTTGCGGTATTTTTATGGCTTTGGTCGTTTAAAGATATTTATCTTAAAAGTTAAGTTGGCATAAAGCATCCTATTCGGGTGCTTTTTTTTATGCCTTAATGGAGCTTGCATGTAGTTTCATGCTTAAAAATAATGATTAAAAAGGATATCTTATGAAATTTACAAAAATAGCAGTTGCATTGGCAGTTTCTGTTTCCATGCTGTCGTTAACAGCTTGTAATGATGATAATGACTCATCTATTTTGACTCAGAAACCAACATTTATCTCAGAAGCTAATTATGCTTTGGATAGTGTCGATAGTAGCTCATCGATCAAGGTGATGACCTATAACATGACCAATGTACAGGGGAAAACAGCAGAAGCAACGGCTTTGGTATTGTTTCCTGATGCGCCGCAGCCTAAAGATGGCTATCGAATTGTAGTTTGGGAACATGGGACTGTGGGTGCTGGGGATGATTGTGCGCCGAGTAAGAATATTATTCACCCTCGTTTTAAAATATTAGCCAATAGTTTATTAGCAGCAGGTTATGTCATTGTTGCACCTGACTACGAGGGGCTAGGTACAAAAGGTGTACATCCTTATCTAAATTTATCTAGTGCAGCACAATCAGCAATTTTTGCTGTTAAGGCAGCGAAAGCTCATTATGGTACAAAGCTGAATGGTGAATGGATGTCGATTGGTCAATCACAAGGTGGACATGCATCATTAGGCACTGCAGAATTTGCCAATACAGATACCAGTTATAAGGGAGCAGTTGCAGGTGCACCAGCCTCAAGTTTAGGTCAAATTATTCAAATTTATCTTGATCCGAATTTAAATGTTGATACGAATGGTCAGCCTAACGCGCAAGGACTGAATCGATTGGATGAGCAGTTGATGCAAGTGCGTTATGCAGTAAGTATGGGACAGCTAACGGGTGCGCAAGGGCAAATGCTTATCAGTCAAATTGCAGATGGATATGCAGAGCTTTTAGCTTATGCGGCATTAACCAGTTCAGGTATTAAGGCGTATGAACCCAATTATGATTTGAAAAGTATCTTTACTGCAGATGCGGGCGTGATTGCAGAGCAAGCCTATGGTCGTACTGGTGATGAAGGGGCGTGTTTAAGTTATTCAGACCCGAACAGTGCGAATGGTCTACAAGAACAGTTTAAAGCTGGGATACTTGAATTCTTAAAAGATTCAAATCATATGATTTCTCAGTATGGAATTAATTTAAATAAAATCCAAACAGATCCAGTGGTTCAGAAATTCTTGCTTGATAATCAGCCTGCAACTAACGCAACTGCGGCTAAAGTGATTAAAACACCAGTTTATATTATTCAGGGTGCAGATGATCAGGCTGTATTGCCACCTGTTACTCAAGCATTGGTTGCTAATATGAAATTACAGGCAACCAAATATTTCCCACAAGCCGACTATTCAAGTAAATATGAGTTGGATGTTGTACCAAATGCGAGTCATACGCAAGCGATAGTGTGTAGAAATGAAAAAGCTGTCGATTTTATTCAAGCACACATGCCTGCAGGAACTGGCATCGTACTAACTAGTGCGCAGAAAGATGCAAGTACCAGTCCGCATTGTACAGGCACTGCAGCAACCAATTAATTTATGTTGATTCAAAAAAAGGAGCTAGTCTCCTTTTTTTATGTAAATTTTGGGCTTAACAAAAGCCTGTGAATACAAGACTTGAGCTATGCCTTTATTTTGTTATATTGGGCACAGTAATTAAATGAAGAAATGAAAGTAGGTTTTATGTCTGAGCAGCCACAGCCCCGCAACATCAAAAAGTTAGTGATCTTTGGTACGCTTGCACTTTGTATTCCGGTATTTTTAATTAGTATGGCATTTCTTGCAATGAATAGTGATGCTAAAAATCAGGAAAAATACAAGCAGCAGCAGGCAGATATGATTGCACGTATTGAAGCACGAGAAGCTGCGGAAAAGCTCAAAGCAGAGCAGGATGCTAACGCAAATTCAACACAAGCTGCGTCTGAAAGTAGTGCAACAGCACCTTAATCTATCTAAGATCCCTTTGCACTTATCTAATACTGCAAATGTCTGTGTAGTAGATAGTTGCATCGTTTGTCGAAAACTATTTCATTTGATTGTAGATATTTGATATTTCGTAACTAAGCAATCCGAACTCTAAAACAAAAAAATATAGCCATCAATCATACGATCGGTGGCTATATTTAAATCATCTTAAAGCAATTCTTCGCGCAATTGCTCAGGGGATTTAATTGAAAGTAGGGCGGGTGCTACATCTAGGGCTGTTTTAGCACCATATTGCTGAGTTTGATTCAGGCGGTAGCAGGCACGGGCATAAGCCACTAGAACACTTGCAGTAAACTCCGGATTGCTATTCAGCTTTAAAGAAAACTCAATCACCTGTTTTTGTGCATCACTGGTATTACCACTACGAATGACAAAACCGCCATGTGGCATATCCTGATGATCTTTCAGTAATGTTTCCTCACTGATAAAATTCACGGTCGTATTATAATCCGCAAAATAATCAGGCATGCTGACGATCGTTTGTTCAACTGTTGCCGCATCAGCCCCTTGTTCCAATACCACATAACAGTCACGATGATGTTTATCTTTGGTGCTTAACTCAGGTCGTGTGCCACTGCGGACTTGTTCAATCGCATCAGTAGATGGAATGGTATATTGAACACCAGCTTTCACCCCTGCTACACGGCGGATCGCATCTGAATGTCCCTGGCTTAAACCTTTACCCCAAAAAGTATAAGTTTCGCCATCTGGTAATAACGCTTCACCAAACAAACGGTTAATCGAGAACATGCCAGGATCCCAGCCAATAGAAATCATAGCTGTTTTTTTGTTAGCAAGGGCAGGTGCATCGACTGCAGCATAGTATTCCGGAATACGTGCATGCGTATCAAAACTATCTACAGTATTGAATTTACTTGCAAAGATAGGCGCCTGTTGTGGCAAGTCATCTTTAGAGCCGCCACAAAGAATCAGCACATCAATTTTATCGCTAAACTCATTTAATAGTGCATCCATGCTATACACTTGAGTTTCTGCAAAGCAAGGAGAGACGCCGCTTGGTGAGCGGCGAGTAAAAATACCGACAAGCTGCATATCAGGATTTTTCTGGATGGCAGTTTCAACACCGCGGCCAAGATTACCGTAACCCGCGATACCAATACGAATAGAATTTTGCATAAATAAACGATCACTGAATAAAAAAACAACGCCAAAAATAAGCAAGGTGATGATGGCCAGAAATGGAACAGGCCAATCAGGTCATCTGACTTATATTTTGTTTTCGAAAGGATTATAGAGCGATAATTTAAACTTTATCACCCTAATCCTGCAGAAAGGCAGGTTTAACTGAGAATGCTTGTGATGAGACGCTAAATTGGACGAGGATAGGTTAGTTTTGAAGCATGAAAAGCTGCCGAGAAATTAAAAGCGGAGCAGGAGGCTTTGATTAATCCAATTCAAGCTGCAGCGAGAAATATCGAAATTGCAGCTTAATTTATTTTAAATCCCTTTGCAGTTGTCTGATAGTCGGAATCTGGGTGTATCGAATCACGGTATAGCCTGCTGCAATCAGCATGGCATCGCGTTCAGCATCTTCCTGCTCTTTGCCAATATGGCTCGGATCATCCAGTTCGACAATCGCCACTACATTATATTCACGATCAAGTACCACGAAGTCTGTGACTTTGCGATTAAATTGATTGCGCATTTTCATCTGATCGTGCGTGATCAAAGCGCTAAACGCGACTTGTGCCAGAATGTGATGATGAGGAAAGGCATCTTTCAGACGTGTAAACATCCTGCTTTCAAAAGCAGTAATGACGCGCTTCGGATAGAATTTCTTTTGACGGGTGAAGAGATGTGGGAAGAGCAGGCAAACTAATGCAAAAGTTGCCAGGCAGCCAATCACAAAAAATATAAACTGACTCAAATTAAACACAGATCACAAAAGGGGAGAATAAAAAAACCCACTTCGCAATGAGTGGGTTTCTTCAGAATCTTGGCTCTCCCACCTGGGCTCGAACCAGGGACCTGCGGATTAACAGTCCGTCGCTCTACCGACTGAGCTATGGGAGAATAGATTGGCTCTCCAACCTGGGCTCGAACCAGGGACCTGCGGATTAACAGTCCGTCGCTCTACCGACTGAGCTATTGGAGAATCTGACAGCGATTATAGAGAGATTTGAAAAGGGGTCAAGGCACTTTTAGAAAAAAGCTGCAGAAATTGAATCAAGTGTTTTAAAAATAGTCGAAAAGGTTTGTAGTTCAAACTGTTATGTTTATGTAAACCGGTTCTAATAACAAAATCGCGATCAGCCTGAATTTTGATAAGTGATCTGGATCATAAGAAATGAGAGGTTGATCGCACATATAAATCAAGATGATCTCAATTTAAAAAATACAGCTATAAAAAAACCCACTTCGCAATGAGTGGGTTTTTTAGAATCTTGGCTCTTCCACCTGGGCTCGAACCAGGGACCTGCGGATTAACAGTCCGTCGCTCTACCGACTGAGCTATGGAAGAATAGATGGCTCTCCAACCTGGGCTCGAACCAGGGACCTGCGGATTAACAGTCCGTCGCTCTACCGACTGAGCTATTGGAGAATCTGATCGGCATTTTAGGGAGGAATAACCAGGTCGTCAATCAATTAATGTAAAGAAATGAATTGTTTGCTTTATTAATATTCATTTAGTGCCTAAAAATAAAAAAATCACCCGAAATGGGTGATTTTTTTAGCAAAGAAATAAAAAATTATTTCTCAACACCTGCAGGCTGACCTGCATATTTCGCATTTGCATAATCCCAGTTTACTAGGCTTTCTAGGAAAGTAGAGATGTACTTAGGACGAGCATTACGGAAATCGATGTAGTAAGCGTGTTCCCAAACGTCAATCGTCAACACTGCAATTTTACCGTGCGCCATTGGCGTATCAGCATTTGAAGTTTTCATGATTGAAAGCTGACCGTTTACTTCGTCAGCCACTAACCAAGCCCAACCTGAACCAAATTGAGTAGTTGCAGCAGCAGCAAATTCTTCAGCAAATTTTTCATAAGAACCGAATGCTTCGTCAATTTTCGCAGCCAAAGTACCAGTTGCTTTACCGCCACCGTTTTTAGCCATACAGTTCCAGTAGAACGTGTGGTTCCAAACTTGAGCCGCGTTATTAAAAACACCCGCTTTAGAAGCATCACCAGCAGTTGCTGTAATAATTTCTTCTAGAGTTTTGCCTTCAAGCTCAGTACCAGCGATCAGGTTATTCAGGTTAACCACATACGTATTGTGGTGTTTGTCGTGATGGTATTCTAAAGTTTCTTTGCTGATGTGTGGAGCAAGATCTTCGTAGCCATAAGGTAATGCTGGTAAAGTAATGGTTGTCATGTTTTCAATTCCTTGCATTTTGCTGGGTTTTAACAATAAGTGGCTTTATTGTAATAGATAATCGGGCAGAAATGGGCATCGTGTATAAATAACAATACAGAATAAAGCCTGAAAATATATGAATAAAGCCACTGATCATAACCGTCAGTCGAATTAAATCGGATTGTTTAATTCGAAATAATCATACTCAATATTAAACTGTTCTGAAATAGCCTTGGCCAAGCGTTGCACACCGTATTTTTCAGTCGCATGATGGCCACAGGCATAATAATGGACATTCAGTTCCTGAGCTTCATAAAAGGTGCGTTCGCTCACTTCACCTGAAATATAGGCATCACAATCTTGTAGTGCCGCTTTTTGAATATAATCCTGCGCACCACCGGTACAGAAACCGACTTTATGGATTTGAGTTTTTTCAGCAGGAAGATGAATCGCATCAAAGCCCAGCTTTTCTGAAACATAATTTTTAAAATCTTCCGGACTCATTGGCTGTTTTAAATAGCCAATATTGCCAATCGGACGTTTTTCACTCGGATCCAGCTGTTCGATATTTTCGAGTTCCAATAAATCCGCAATGGCAGCATTATTTCCCAGAGTTGGATGACTGTCTAAAGGTAGGTGATAGCCAACCAGTGAAATATCATTTTGAATCAGGGTTTTAATGCGTTTACCACGCATTCCCGTAATTGGGTAGGCTTCTCCTTTCCAGAAATAGCCATGATGAACCAGCAATAAATCTGCGCCTTGCTCAATTGCAGCTTCAATGGCACTCTGGGAAGCAGTCACAGCACAGAGGATTTTATTCACCTCGGATTTGCCTTCAATCTGCAAGCCATTCGGTGCATAGTCCTTAAATTCACGTGCTGCCAAAGTTTGGTCACACCATTGAATAATATCGTTCAAATTCGCCATAAAATTCCTGTAAGTTTAAAAACTTGCCCATATTTATCTATAGGTCTAATTGTAACTAAAGCTGCACAAATCTCTGTGGAATTTTTTGTGTTTAGTTATGTATTTCGCATTACAATAGGACACAAATTACTTAGTCATCAACGAATTAAAATATTTTAGAGGATAGCAACGTGCGCCGCACCTTTACATGGTTACCCTGGGTGTTACTGATTTTAGTCATTATCGGTTTTTTGGGGTGGCAACAACTACAAAAACCAAAGGCACCAGTTGCGCCAGATGGTGTCAAAATGCCTGCTGAAAAAGTAGAGCCGTTGATTGATACGTCGCGATCAGGAGGCGTGGTCTCCTATAGTGCTGCTGTAAAAGTGGCAGCACCCGCTGTCGTGAATATTTTTACTACCCAAAAAGTCAAGCAACAGGCGCATCCTTTACTGACCGATCCGGTATTTCGTGAATTCTTTGGCGATCAGTTGCCTGACCAGTATGGACAAAGCCCGAATGAAAACAGTTTAGGTTCGGGTGTAATTGTACGTCCAGACGGTTATATCCTGACCAATAACCACGTGATTGCACAGGCCGATCAGATTGTAGTGGCTTTGCAGGATGGACGTCGTGCTGAAGCCAAGGTGGTCGGAACTGATCCGGATACCGATCTGGCTGTGATCAAGATTGAACTGACGCAATTGCCAGTTTTGCCATTTAAACTCAGTGGCAATGAAGTCGGTGATGTGGTTCTGGCCATTGGTAATCCTTTTGGTGTTGGGCAAACCGTGACGCAGGGGATTATCTCGGCAACGGGCCGTTCAGACTTGGGTATTAATACCTATGAAGACTTTGTGCAGACTGATGCTGCAATTAACCCGGGTAACTCGGGTGGTGCGCTGATTGATGTCGCCGGTAATTTAATTGGTGTGAATACTGCAATCTTCTCGCAGTCTGGTGGTTCGCTGGGGATTGGTTTTGCCATTCCGGCCAAAATCTGTCAGCAGGTGATGAATGCCATTTTGAAAGATGGCCGTGTGGTTCGTGGCTGGTTAGGGATCAGCTTATTACCTGCAGAGCGTGATGATGTTCTGCAACCTAAAGAAAAAGGCGTAACGGTCGCAGAAGTACTCCCAGATGGACCTGCTGCCAAAGCGGGAATCCAGCGTGGTGATAAAATTATGAAAGTAAATGAGGAAGAGATTAGTTCCGCCTCACATCTGATTAATTTTGTGGCTTTGCAAAAGCCAAACAGTACCATTCAGATTGAAATTGAGCGGGCAGGGAAAACCATGATGCTAGAAGTTGTGGTGACTGAACGTAAGGCACAAGACAGTGCTTCACAATATATTCCTCTACCAGGCCAGTAAGTTTGATCAAAAAAAATCCCTCATCATGAGGGATTTTTTTATGCAATTATTTCAGCTTGTTCTGATACAAAAGTGAAATATTAAGCGCTTTATAAATCATTTAGCTTAATGAAATAACATTAAAAGAGAAAATAAAAATGACTTTTATGACGGCAGATCAGGCCAAAATTTTATCCAATGTTGCTAACCTGGATATTGAAATGTACAAGCCCCGTCTGGCACAACTAATTGAAGATAATGCTCGGCAAGGCAATACAGCGGTACTGACAGTTTTTCCTAAACATCTACCACTGGAAGAAATTCACCATCTTTCAGCGGAGTTGACAGAGCTGGGCTATATCGTGCGCTTTGAGGTAGAGGAGTTCTATTACAGGTTCAATGTGTACTGGCTATAATTTTAACAATTGTTCAAAAATAATCCTGTTCAGGCATATATTTTGCTGTATTCATCTCATATTTAAACTATGAGAATTTTATGTCTTTATCTATTCATCCCGCAGTACAGGCCGATGCGCCTTATGTAGTGCTTTCCTCTGGGCTAGGTGGACACGCCAGTTTCTGGCATCCACAAATTGAGGCTTTGCAGCAACATTTTCATGTGGTGGCCTATGATCAGGAAGGTTGTCATTCGGATTCTGAACTGTTGCCAACGCCTTATTCCGTAGATCATATGGCCCGGCAGATTCTGGATTTATTGATCAATCAGGATATCCGTGAATTTCATTTTATTGGTCATGCATTGGGTGGGCATATCGGCATGCAGCTTGCGACTTATCAGGTTGATAAAGCGTTTAAGTTATTCAGCCTGACTATGTTGAATGCCTGGGGAGAACTGGATTCACATACCCAAAAATGTTTTCAGGCAAGGACTTCTTTATTGCTGAATAGCGGGGCAGAAGCCTATGTTCGGGCCCAAGCTTTATTTTTATATCCACCATACTGGATCTCAACACATATTGACCCATTAACCGAAGCAGAAAATAAGCAGCTCCTTGACTTTCCACCGATTCAAAATGTCTTGGCACGTATACAGGCAGTACAAGCTTTTCAACTAGAAGAAGTGCATCGGCAGGCACTCAAAAATGTTCCTGTACATCTGATTGCCAATCGGGATGACTTTCTGGTGCCATATCAATGTTCACAAAAATTGCAGCAGTTATTGCCACATAGCCGGTTTAACCTGCTCGAAACGGGAGCACATGCTTCTACGGTGACTGAAACTGCCCTGATTAACCAAAACATACTGCATTTTTTAAAATCAGCCTGATATTTTCAGCCAATAAATCTGTTTATTTAAGTCAGACTCTGGGTCTGACTTTTTATTTTTTCTAATCAATCATTTTTGTAGCATCAGCATGGTTTTTACTTCGAATTGATGCATGAACTGCAAATGCACAAATCGCTACGAGTGCACTTGAATGAAACAGTATGTTCAAAATTGACTCATAGGTAAAAATAGATATTTTACTAAAAATTCAAAAAATAAAATATTAAGTGTTTGATATTTATAAATTAAATATAGTTGGCACACGCTTTGCAATGTTTATCTTGTAAATAAAATTCCCGAAGTGGAATCAGAATTTTGAATAAGTGTTAAAAATAATGAGGTGTGAAAATGAAAATAGGTGTCTTCTGTCCAATCGGAAATAATGGCTGGTTACTCTCTGAAAATGCACCGCAGTACATGCCGACTTTTGAGTTAAACAAACAAATCGTACAGCGTGCTGAGCACTATGGTTTCGATTTCGCACTTTCCATGATCAAGCTGCGTGGCTTTGGTGGCAGGACTGAATTCTGGGAACATAACCTGGAAACGTTCACCCTGATGGCAGGTCTTGCTGCTGTCACCAGCAAAATTAAAATTTTCGCAACTGCTGCAACTCTGGTGATGCCACCTGCAATTGTCGCGCGAATGGCATCAACCATTGATTCGATTTCAAATGGCCGTTTTGGTTTGAATGTGGTGACCGGCTGGCAGCCACCTGAATATACCCAAATGGGCATGTGGCCAGGCAATGACTATTTTGGTAAACGCTATGAATATCTGTCTGAATATGTACAAATTCTGCGTGAACTTTGGGCTACTGGTAAATCCGACTTTAAGGGCGAACATTTCCAGATGGAAGACTGCCGTGTCAGCCCACGTCCACAAGCGGATATGAAAATTATCTGTGCAGGTCAGTCTGATGCAGGTTTAGAGTTTTCTGCACAATATGCCGACTATAACTTCGTATTTGGTAAAGGCCTGAATACTCCAACAGCTTATGCAGAAATTAATAACCGCCTGAAAGAAAAAACGGACGTGACTGGCCGTGATGTACAGACTTATGTGCTGTTTATGGTGATTGCAGCCGAAACTGATGAAGAAGCTCAAGCCAAATGGCAGCACTATAACGATGGTGCCGACATGGAAGCGATTAACTGGCTGATGAATCAGGGCGGTAAAGATACCACTTCGGGCACAGATACCAATATCCGTCAAATGGCTTCTAGCGTATCTCCAGTCAATATCAATATGGGCACCTTGGTAGGCTCTTATGAAAATGTGGCACGAATGTTGGATGAAATTGGCGAGATCAAGGGTACTGAAGGCGTACTATTAACTTTTAATGATTTTATTCAAGGGGTTGAAGATTTTGGTCAAAAAATCCAGCCCCTGATGAAATGCCGTGAGCATATTGTCATTGAAGGTGCAGAACCAGTTTTGGAGAAAAGCGCATGAGTGAATCAGTGGTAACAGCCGGTTTTACTGAAAAACTCGGCACAGGGAAAACACTTAAAGCGGAACCCGAAGCGATTTGTCTTGTACCAGAACAGACAGCCCTGATTGTGATTGATATGCAGAATGCCTATACCTCTCAGGGCGGCTATCTGGATCTGGCGGGCTTTGATGTCTCAAAGACCAAGCCGGTGGTTGAAAATATTAAAAAGGCTGTTGATGCTGCACATGCAGCCGGTATTCAGGTGATTTATTTCAAAAATGGCTGGGATGCCGAATATAAGGAAGCGGGTGGTACAGATTCTCCAAATTTCCATAAATCCAATGCCTTAAAGACCATGCGTAAACATCCTGAATTACAGGGACAGTTACTGGCCAAAGGTAGTTGGGATTTTGAACTGATTGATGAGTTAAAGCCATTGCCACAAGACTTGGTGATCGAAAAACCTCGCTATAGCGGTTTCTTTAATACCGCACTGGACAGCATGTTGCGTGTCCGTGGCATTCGCAATCTGGTTTTTGTCGGAATTGCCACCAATGTCTGCGTGGAATCGACCCTGCGTGATGGTTTCTTTCTGGAATATTTCGGCGTGGCGCTGGCGGATGCTTGCCATCAGGCCGGTCCAGTCGAAGCCCACGAAGCCAGTTTGTACAACATCAAGACCTTCTTTGGCTGGGTGTCCGATACTGCAAATTTTGTCGAAACCTTTCAAAAAGAAAGTGAATCACTTGAAGAAACTAAATTGGCTGAAAGTGCCTAAAGAATTAAAGATCAAGATTAAGGAAAAAACAGTATGCCTAAAGAAGTCATTATTCCAGCAGGAACTTCAAAACCGTTAGCGCCGTTTGTACCGGCAACCAAGGCAGACAATATTGTCTATGTGTCAGGCACATTGGCCTTTGATGAAAATAATAACATCGTGCATGTCGGCGATGCAGCAGCACAGACTCGTCATATTCTGGAAACCATCAAGCGCGTCATTGAAGAAGCCGGTGGCAGCATGGACGATGTGACTTTCAATCATGTATTTGTCAAAGATTGGGCAGATTATGCAGCGATTAATGCCGTTTATGCAGAGTATTTCCCGGGAGATAAACCGGCACGATATTGCGTACAGACGGGTTTGGTCAAACCTCATGCGCTGGTCGAAATCGCCTCGATTGCCCATGTATAAGTCGAACCACCTGATTCAATCTCATCTATATCAGCCCTAAGTCTGTCACTGAAAACTGACTTGGGGCGGGGGGAACAGCATGAATGCCAAACTTTCTAAAATCATCGATGACGTAGTTGCAGAGAATAATGCATCAAATAAGGTTTTAAAGACTGAAACCGCAGCTGAAGTATTGACCCAGGTCGATCAGCAGATTTTCCGTCAGGGCATGTCTAATCTGGGCGCTGCAGTGAATGTGATTACCACACACGGCACGGCGGGACAGGCAGGATTTACGGCATCAGCGGTCTGTAGTGTGACTGATACGCCACCGACTTTGCTGGTCTGTCTGAACCGTTCAGCTTCGGTTTATGAAACTTTCAAGAATAATCAGGTGTTGTGTGTGAATACCTTAGCCTCACATCAGCAGCATCTATCCAATCTGTTCGGTGGAAAAACACCGATGGCAGAGCGTTTCAGTCAGGGGAACTGGAAAACGTTGGTGACCCAGTCACCTGTACTTGAGGATGCCTTAGTCAGTTTCGACTGCGAGGTGGTCCAATGTTTATCCGTAGGCAGTCATGACGTGCTGTTCTGTGAGGTGAAAGCCATGTGCCAGAGTCAAGGCAATGCGCTGATGTACTTCAACCGTTCTTACTGTGAGCCACACAAAATGTGCTAATTCAATTCAATCCTAATCAAGGAGGGGAAGCCGATGCAAGAAAAAGAAACGTGGTTTCCAAAATTTAAGCCTTACCAAGGCAATCTCGATACCACACCCGTGCAAACAGATGAATATCTGCCTGCTGGAAAAAGTATTATTCTCGGGTTGCAGCATGTGTTTGCCATGTTTGGCGCAACCGTGCTGGCACCCTTATTAATGGGGTTTGATCCCAATCTCACGATTTTCATTACCGGGATTGGGACCATTTTATTTTTCCTGATCACGGGCGGTCGATTGCCTAGTTATCTGGGATCCAGCTTTGCCTTTATTGGTGCGGTCGTCGCAGTTACAGGTTATTCCGGAGTTGGTGCGAATCCTAATATCGGACTGGCGCTTGGCGGTACCATTGCTTGCGGTATTGTCTATGCCTTGATTGGGTTGCTGGTCATGAAAACCGGTACTGCATGGATTGAAAAGCTAATGCCACCGGTAGTCACGGGCGTCATCGTGATGATTATCGGCTTGAATCTGGCACCTGTCGCGATCAAAAGTGTTTCAGCCAACCAATTTGATTCCTGGATGGCATTGGTCACCATTATCTGTATCAGTGTGATTGCCGTGTTTACCCGTGGGATGGTACGCCGTCTGCTACTGTTACTGGGCTTATTGTCTTCCTACCTGATTTATTTCCTTTTCACCAATGTGATGGGCTTCGGACCTGCGATTGACTTCAGCAAAGTCGGTGAAGCGGCATGGTTTGGTTTGCCGAATTTCCAGAGTCCAGTCTTTGAAATGAATGCGATGCTGATGATTGCACCGGTGGCCATTATTCTGGTCGCAGAAAATCTTGGGCATTTTAAAGCGGTATCCGCGATGACTGGTAAAAATCTGTCACCGTATATGGGCCGCGGTTTCTTTGCAGATGGGGTTTGTACTTCATTATCCGCTTCTGTCGGCGGTACCGGCATGACCACTTATGCTGAAAATATCGGTGTGATGGCAGTGACCAAAGTGTATGCAACCACCGTGTTTATCTTTGCCGGGATCTTCGCCATTTTGCTGGGACTTTCACCTAAATTTGGTGCGGTGATCAGTACCATTCCAGTAGCTTTATTGGGTGGCGCATCGATTGTGGTCTTCGGGTTGATTACTGTGGCGGGTGCCAAAATCTGGGTGGATAACCATGTTGATTTTACCAAGAACAGTACCCTGATTATTGGTGCGGTGTGTCTGATTATGGGGACAGGTAATTATAGCTTGCAGATTGGTGGTTTCGATTTGGGTGGTATCGGTACTGCGACTTTGGCTGCGATTTTGTTGAACCTGTTCCTAAATCGTGGTGAAGATAAAGAATTGCCTGAACCTGCATCGACCGCAACAGAAGTTGAGGTTAAGCCAGTCGCTTAATATAAGGAGTATTTTTTGAGTCATACAGTTGCATTTTTAGGACTTGGGGCAATGGGCTGGCATATGGCCTCCCATTTGCCAAAACTCGGACATCCGGTTTGGGTCTGGAACCGGACTGAACAGAAAGCGCTAGATCATGCTCAATCTTTCAGGACTCAGGCAGTGGGTATTGAACAGGCGGTTCAGGCAGATTTTATTTTTTCTTGCTTGCCGACCAGTCAGGATGTAGAGAAGCTAATTGCTGCACATCCACCTAAACCGGGTGCAATCTGGATTGACTGTACCAGTGGTGTACCAGAATCGGCCCAAAAACTGGCAAATCGATTGGAGCAACAGGGAAGCTATTACCTGGATGCTCCGGTATCTGGTCAGACTGTTGGGGCAGAAAAAGGCACTTTAACCGTGATGATGGGAGGAAGTGAATCTGCCTTTACGCAAGCCAAACCGGTCATTGCTGCTTTTGCTGGGTTGATTGAATATGTGGGAGAAAGTGGTTCCGGTTTTGCAGTGAAAGCCATTAACAATACTTTGATGGCTACGCATTTATGGGCGCTGGCTGAAGGCTTAACTGTACTGAAAGGGCAGGGAGTTGACTTAAGCAGTGCGTTGAACTGTATTAATCATTCCAGTGGTAAAAGCAGCATGTCAGAAAATATCATGGCACAGCGGGTTTTAAGCCGTGAGTTTCATAAAACCTTTGCGCTGGATTTATTGCAGAAAGATATTGGTATTGCTTTGGAACTAGTGCAACAGCAGCAACTGGATTTATCAGTGATGTCATTGGTGCAACAACAGTTCCAGCAGATTGCCAAGCCACAGGCCAGCCAGTTGGATTTCTCCGCTGCGGTGCAAGGCTTAGAACAACGTACACAGATTGAATTAAGGGGTTAGAGTCTTTCTTATAAATTGCTATTCATAGAAAAACCATTATTTTGAATTAAATCCATAACGACAGATTTTATTATCAAAAATATGAAAAGCCGAGAATTTAATAACTCTCGGCTTTTCATATTGATTATTAATTTAAATAGCTTAAGCTAATGTTAAACCTTCCTAGGCTTCAGAAATTTACAGTCTATATTCATCTTTTAATTCTACTGATTCGTTTCATATTCCTGAATGACTTCAAGCGCGGCACGAAAGGCTTCCTGGGTTGCCGGTGCACCGCAGTAAGGCAGGCTATGCAACAACACTTCCTGAATTTCCTCAACCGTTGCGCCGTTATTTAGGGCACCTCGCACATGACCTTTTAGTTCAGTGGGACTTTTTTGCGCGGTTAGAAATGCAATGGTAATTAAAGAACGATATTTACGCGGTAAAATACCTTCACGTTGCCAGGTCGAACCCCAGGCATGTTCATTAATCCAGTCCTGTAATGGCTGGGTAAAAGGCACGGTATTTTCCTGAGCACGCTGCACAAAGCTTTCCCCCATTACTTCAGTACGGACTTTCAAGCCATTTTCATAATCTTGTTGTGACATTGTCTACCCTCAATTTTCTTATAGGGCTAGCTTAGTACTTTTCATCCGAAATACCATCGTGCAATAGTCGTAAAAAAATGGCTGAAAAGCCACTTGTAAAGCTTCCAGAGTAAAGCAATAAAATGACTTTACTCTGGAATTTATGACACCTTAAATTCAAGTTTTATTTAAGGTGATACTGAGTGTGAAGGATCAGTTTGCACTGAAGTATCCGTTCCTTTGGCATCTTCCTTGATGAGATACGGATTCTCAAGCTCTAATACCTCATTCAAATGCAGATCGAATATATCGGTCAACATGCTGTCATAACGGCGCGCATTGTAGTGCAGTAATTTTTCTGCTTCCTGATCATTAATAAAACCATGTAGCTGTGCATCTGCCACATGCTCTGCAAAGCTTAAACCCTTGAACTGGTCTTTATTCTCTGCTTTTTTAAAGCGATCCCACAGCTGTTCAATGTCCAGCAACATGGTGAAAGTAGATTCCATACGGCCGGTGACATCATGTTCATGAGTATTGTAATAGACATGTTTTTTCAAGACCTGGCGGAAAGCATTGTCTTCCATCATACTGTTCGCTACCTGCTGTTTCAGCTGGTCTGATGGTTTCTGTACCGGACGGCCAAATGGGAAGCATAACAGTTTGACCATGCCTGCTGCTGCACCTGATGGAAAGTTGGCAAACAGGTCAAAAAAAGCTTCTTGCGCTGTATATAGAGATTTTTCTAATGCAAGCTGTGCATGTAAACGCTCATCTTCAGTCTTTTTGCTATGCTCAAAAAATTTGAGAATTGAGGAAGCAATAAACAGATGTGCATGAATATCGGCCAGACGACCCGAAAGCATTTCCTTACGTTTGATATCCCCTGCGAGTAATCCTAGACACATATCCGCAGTTAAAGCAAAGTTGGCACTCAGCCGGTTAATGATCTTGTAATAAGGACGGGTAAAGTCAACAGCACTTTGCGGCGCAGCATTGGAGCCACCTGTAAAGGCATAGGCAAAGGAGCGAGCAGTCCGGTTAAAGGTGTAACCCAAATGCTTAAACAGCAAGTTATCAAAAGGATTTAGAGCCGCTGCCGGATCTTCTGCTTGTAAGAGCTGTAATTCTTCATAAAGATAAGGATGGCAACGCATTGAACCCTGACCGAAAATCATCAGGGAACGACTAAGAATATTGGCGCCTTCAACCGTAATGGAGACTGGAATTGCCTGATAATAAGGCGCCAGAAAGTTACGCGGGCCCATTTGAATGGCGCGGCCACCGACCACATCCATACCGTGATTGACCACTTTACGCATGCCTTCTGTCGCGTAATATTTGGCAATCGCCGTCATTACTGCAGGTTTACCGCCCTGATTCAGACCACAGGTGACCAGATAACGGAAGGCTTCCAGCATATAGGTGTCACTGGCGATTTCACTATTGGCTTCCTGTACCCCCTCAAACTTACCGACTGAAATTTTGAATTGCTGACGGATACGAGAGAAAGCCCCCACATTTAAATAAGTCATTTCTGCTGTAGACGTAGACAGCGCTGGTAGGGAAATGCCACGACCAACTGCCAGACATTCCATCAGCATGCGCCATCCTTTACCGGCATTTTTGACGCCACCAATAATCCAGTCCAATGGAATAAAGACATCTTTACCTTCCACTGTTCCATTCATGAATGGCGGGCCAGGATTATGCCGTGGTCCCACTATTACGCCTTCGTGACTGGCAGGAAGTAGGGCACAGGTAATCCCATATTCAGTTTGCTCACTCAGAAGATGATCAGGGTCATACATCTTAAAGGCCAGACCCACCACTGTCGCAATCGGTGCCAAGGTAATCCAACGTTTAGAAAAATTCATTCTCAAGCCCAGTACTTCCTGACCTTCAAACTGGCCATAGCAAACCACACCCGTATCAGGAATCGCACCAGCATCTGAACCTGCTTCTGGACTGGTCAAACCGAAACAGGGAATTTCTTCACCGCGCGCCAGACCCGGCAGATAACGGTCTTTCTGTTCTTCGGTACCGTAATGCAGCAACAGCTCACCCGGTCCGAGCGAATTCGGCACCATACAACTCACGGCTGTGGTCAGAGAACGCGAAGCAATCTTGCTCATCACCCGACTTTGGGCAAAGGAGCTAAAGGCACGACCGCCGTATTCTTTGGGAATAATCAGGCCTAAGAAACCATGCTCCTTGATATATTGCCAGACATGATCAGGCAGTGCTTTTTGCTCATGAATTTCCCATTCATCCAGCATGCTGCATAAGGTCTCAACTTCATTGTCCAGAAAAGCCTGTTCTTCTAGCGATAATTTGGGATAGGGATAACTATTAAAGGTTTCCCAATTCGGTGCACCCATAAACAGCTCTTTTTCCCACCAACTGGTCCCGGAATCTAATGCTTCGCGTTCTGTCGGACTAATGCTCGGCATAGCATTGGCCAGTGCTTTATAGGCCGGTTTGGAAATAAACGACATACGTAAAGGGTCGATCATCACCACAAGGCTAATCAGGATCAGCGGAATGCCGAGAATAAGTGACCATGGGCTAATAAAGGCACACACCACTGACATCACTATCAGCGCGACTGCACCCACACTACGCGAGAGCTGAAAATAGAAAACAGCCCATAAACTGAGTAATAGCAGTAGTACAGCAAATATAAATAGCATTGTTATAGTTCTCCAGATTTATACAACGCTGCCTGTGCCAGGATCTCATAGAATTTTTGTCACAGTTCATTCATTTTTTTGTCGCTTGAGGATCGAACAGGTTCAGCATTGCACGTGTGAGAATGATCGTTTTCAAGTCTTGCAACGATATTTTAAAATCTTTCATCTATTTCTGAGATTGTTTGAAAAATGCTCAGTCTTCAAGTGAGAACGCGCAAAGAAATGTGAAGATAAGTAATGACTTAATCTTTGTCTAATAGAGAAAAATCAGCTTAACACTGAGTAAAATTTTAATTATAGATATTAAAAAGCCCTCTACTTGAGAGGGCTTTTATTTCATCTATTTAAACCGATTAAGCTTCAATGGCCTGAACTGCAATTTTCTTGGCAGGGTCAACCTTACGACGCACTGCTGGTACAGGTTCGCCATAGTATTGACGGTCGGCAAAGTAGCTTGAACGAACCATTGGTGCAGCCCAGATATTGCGGAAGCCCAGTTTTTGGCCATGTTCAGTATAACGCTCGAATTCTTCTGGTGTTACGAAGCGGTCAATCGCTGCATGTTCTTTTGAAGGCTGCAAATACTGACCAATCGTCACATAATCTACGCCATGCGCATGCAGATCATCAAGCAGGGCAAGCACTTCTTCTTCAGTTTCACCAATACCGACCATGAGACCACATTTGGTTGGTACGTCCGGGCAGTATTCTTTAAACATTTTCAGCAGATTTAAAGAGTGCTGATAGTCAGAACCTGGACGCATGGCTTTATATAAACGCGGCACGGTTTCAATATTGTGGTTAAACACATCTGGCGGGCATTCAGTCATGATACGCAGCGCGATATCCATACGGCCACGGAAGTCCGGTACCAGAATTTCCAGTAAGGTATTCGGACTTAAGGCGCGTGCTTCTTTAATGCAATCCACAAAATGCTGAGCACCACCATCGAGTAAATCATCACGGTCTACTGAAGTAATCACCGCATATTTTAAACCTAGGTTGGCAATGGTCTCAGCCATATGACGCGGTTCATCTGCATCCAGGGCATTTGGACGGCCATGAGCCACATCACAGAACGGACAGCGACGGGTACAGATATCGCCCATAATCATGAAAGTCGCAGTACCGCCACCAAAACATTCAGGCAGGTTTGGACAGGCGGCTTCTTCGCACACCGTATGTAATTTTTGCTGACGTAGTGTGGTTTTAATGCGTTGAACTTCTTCAGGTGCCGCCATTTTTACCCGGATCCAGTCCGGCTTACGTGGCGTTTCAACCGTAGGAACAACTTTTACAGGAATGCGGGCAACTTTTTCCGCACCGCGAAGTTTGACGCCCTGTTCAGGTTTACGGTTTTCAGACATATTCAACTTTTCCACTGTTTTTGAAGGGGGAGATACTCAAAGATAGCGCAGTTATTATAACGGACTTCGTTCTAAATAGGGCAAAAAGGGGTATTCATTTAAAAAATGTTCTTATCAAGCAATATATGTGAGTTAAATACACCAAATCAACAGGATTTACGTCATAATAAGCAGGTAGATTAAAGTGAATTTTTTAATTTTGAGGAGCGTTGAATGCCACGTAAAAAAGAGGTCGTTAGTGGGACTTTCGTTAAATATGATGCGGTAGTTCTAGGTTCGGGCCCTGCGGGCGAAGGCGCGGCAATGAAACTTGCCAAATCTGGTAAGCGTGTTGCAATCGTTGAGATGCGTGAACAGCTGGGTGGTAACTGTACCCATGTCGGTACGATTCCAAGTAAAGCATTGCGTCAAACAGTATCCAGTATTATCCGTTATCAACGTGATCCACTGTTTCAAAAAGTCGGGGACTGGAAGCAGTTCACCATGAAGCAAGTGTTGCGTCATGCACATAAAGTTATTCAACAACAAGTAGATACACATTCACGTTTCTACGACCGCAATAAAATTGATATTTATCATGGTCGTGCCTACATTCAGGATCAAAATACCATTTTTGTATTTAACCCAGATGGCATTAAAGAAACGCTGATGTTTAAGCAACTGGTCATTGCCAGCGGCTCGCGTCCATATCGTCCAGACATTCTTGATTTTAATCATCCACGTGTATTTGATTCAGACAAAATTCTGGATCTGGACTATTCCATCCAGAAAATCATTATTTATGGTGCAGGTGTAATCGGTTGTGAATATGCCTCGATCTTTATTGGTCTGGGACATAAAGTTGACCTGATCAACACCCAACACAAACTTTTAAGCTATCTGGATGATGAAATCTCTGATGCACTGTCTTATCACTTGCGTGAACAGGGTGTATTGATTCGTCATAATGAACAGATCGACTTTTTAGAAACATTTGATGACCATGTGGTGATGCACACGCAAAGCGGCAAGAAAATCAAAGCCGACGCAATTTTGTGGTGTAATGGCCGTTCAGGTAATACCGATGGTCTAGGTCTTGAAAATGTTGGCCTGAAACCGAACAGCCGTGGTCAATTGACTGTGAATGATCAATATCAGACTGAAGTTGAAAATATCTATGCTGCCGGTGATGTGATTGGTTGGCCTTCGCTAGCCTCTGCTGCTTATGACCAAGGTCGTTGCGCGGGTGCTAATATGAGCGGCGAGAAAGACGTTGCACCGGTAACTGATATTCCAACCGGGATTTATACCATTCCTGAGATTTCTTCGATTGGTAAGACTGAACAGCAGTTGACTGAAGAAAAGATTCCGTATGAAGTCGGTCAGGCATCATTCCGTCATTTGGCACGTGCACAGATTACCGGTGATACTATGGGCGAATTAAAGATTCTATTCCATCGCGAAACACTGGAAGTTTTGGGTGTACATTGCTTCGGTAATAATGCCTCTGAAATTATCCATATTGGTCAAGCAGTCATGAACAGCCCGAACAATACGATCAAGTACTTTGTAGAAACCACGTTTAACTATCCGACCATGGCGGAAGCGTATCGTGTAGCAACGTTAAATGGTATGAATCGTTTATTCTAAGTGAGATATTTGACTTAGACAGAAAAACCGCAAGTCTTCACTTGCGGTTTTTTATTGGAAGTGATTAAGTCAGTCAAGTTGATCAAAGCGAATTTTTAAGCAGCCATTTTCCGGCATTCTTCAGCACAGCGGCGGCATGCTTCGGCACATTGCTGACAATGTTCATGTTGGTGCTTGCCACATTCTTCTGCACAGTAGTCACATGCTTTGGCGCAAAGTTCACATATCTCATGCATGAATGGAGACTGCTTTTGTTCCATACGGGCACACAGCTGACAAATATCTGCACAATCCAGACAGCGCTGGATACAATCCCGCATCATCTCCAGATCTTCTTCTTTAAGACAGGCACTGGCACAGTTGGCACATGCCAGGGAACAGTTCATACAGGTTTGAACACAATCTGAAAATTGAAGCTGATTCATTGTCGTTTCCTCTTTCCATAGGTTTATTGCTGATTTTCTAATACGCTAAGCAGAAAAAGGAAAATACACCAGACAGATTAAGTGAGAAAAAGTAAACAGCTACTTTGTTTTGTTAAAGATTGACTGGATCAAAGCTAATATTCAAAGTTAATTTTTTGCTTGAAAATAAAAAACCATTGAGCCGGTGAAAGTCTCAATGGTACAGGATTTACATGTGTGTCATTATTATCGAAGGTTGTAATGACCTTTCTTGTTATTGTGTTTTTCTCATTTCTAAAATGGACGGCTACCCGCCAGACTGATGCGTTTTAATAAACGGCGCTGATCAGCCGGGAATGGATGACGGGAGTGCAAAGTCACCTGATTATCCCAGAACACGATATCGCCAATTTCCCAGTGATGTTCATAAGCGAATTCAGGTTTCGAAATATGCTCACGTAATTTGGCGATCAGTTGACTGCCAGCCTGATCATCATAATTGACCAGCTCGACTTCGGTATGGGTGTTTAGCCAAAGCGCTTTACGGCCGGATTCAGGATGAGTGCGCACCAGTGGATGTGGATAAGCATGGCTTAAAATCGGTTGATCTTTAAAACGATACAATGGGCTTGAACCATAACCTTGATCATCAGTCTGATCTCTGGTTTTTTGACGGCGCACGAAAGGGTTGTAAGTAATCAGTTGTAGCTGATCGATCTCTACCTTGGTTGCTTCATCGAGTGCATCATAGGCTTTAATGGTGTTGATCCAGCTGGTCTGTCCGCCGTCCTGAGGCAGTTCAATTGCATACAGAAGGGAGCCAAAAGAGGGTAATGGTGTCCATTGATGATCGGCATGTGGAGTGAGTTCACCATGCCCAGTGTAATCTCCCTGACCGACGGCATTGGACACCGGCACGACATCGGGTGGAATGCCGCTATCCGACTGCGCAGCCAGTACCGGTGTATCTGCACCTGGGCGGAAAATGGAACCGAAATAAGTTGAAAACGCCAAGTATTGTAAATCATCCAGACTTTGCTGCTTAAAGATCAAAATCAGATGCTCGGCCAGCGCCTGTTTTAACTTTAAAATGGTTTTGGATGATTGGACTTTACGGGCATCCAAGCCATAGACCACTGCACCTAAGGCCTGACCGGTTTGCGGTACAATCTTGATTTCATCCGGATGTTGAAATTGATCTTGCTGATGCCAGCGTGGAGCATCATGAATCGCTTGTGAAAGTTGGGTTAAGCTGGTCATTATCAAGTCTCAGAATTTTCTTGTTGATGAGAATCTAAGAAAATTCCGGACTGAAATAAAATCAAAAGAAATGATAAGTTTATGAATAATATTATATTTTTATTATTCAATTGATTTTAAAACATTTAACTTATTCTGCGATGGATTGCGCATTTTCTGCTGAGGATATTTCAGCAGTTTAGTGTGCACAGAAAGCCTGATTAAAATATTCAAACAACTGAGGGGTTTGAAACCACAGTCCAATCGACAAAGTGAGTAAAAGTAGGATTGCCACAGCAATCGAGAGTTTGAGTTTCAGTAGAGAATCAGTCATGGACGATTTGCTCCTCATTGACCCAGAAATGCACCAGTACGCCAAAAATGCTGAGGACAATTGATAGCATCCACACCGCATTATAATTGCCGCTCAAATCATGGTTGACTCCACCGAGCCAGCCACCGAAAAACGAGCCAACCTGATGGGTGAAAAATACAATACCACTGAGCATGGTCAGATATTTCACCCCGAACATATTGGCCACAATGCCATTGGTCAGCGGAACGGTCGATAACCAGAGTAATCCCATAATGACACCAAAGGTATAGACTGTCCATGTGCTGAGAGGCAGCATGAGAAAGGCAATAATCGCAATTCCACGCAGGGCATATAATCCCATTAGCAGATGCGGTTTGGAATATTTTCCACCGAGCCAGCCGGCCGTATAGGTGCCTACCACATTAAACAGACCCACTAAGGCTAAGAAAATCGTACCGGTTGTGGCATTAAAGCCATGATCAATTAGATAGCCTGGTAGGTGGATACCAATAAAAACGACCTGAAAACCACAAACAAAAAAGCCCATGGCCAGAAACCAGAAGGGTTTATGATTTTTCACCACCACCAGAATCTGTTTAAAACTGAGTGAGACTTTATTGGGGGTAGAGGCTGCATTGGGATGAACATACATCGGTGCTTTCAGCATCCAGGCCAATGGCACAATCAGGGCAATCAGAATGGCACTGACTACTAACGCTGCTGACCAGCCAACATTCTGTAATAGCAACAGGGTCGAAGGCAGCATGATAAACTGACCAAAAGACCCGGCCGCACTGGCAATTCCCATCGCCAAACTGCGCTTTTCTGGTGGGGCAGCACGCCCGACCGCAGATAATAAGACCGGAAATGAGGTGGCAGACAGGGCTAGACCTAAAATTAAACCGACACTCAGATTAAGCAATAATCCGGTCGAGCTGACTGCCATCAAGAGTAGACCGATTGCATATAAGGCGCCGCCTACAGCCACCACAATCTTGCTGCCATATTTATCGGCAAATGCCCCGGTGATCGGCTGCACTGCACCCCAGATCAGGTTTTGCATGGCAATGGCCAGACTAAAAATATTATGACCCCAGCCAAACTCTTCGCTCATCGGTACCAGATACAGACCAAAGGCATGACGTACACCCAGTGACAGTGCCAAAATTATGGCGGAGCCAATCAGCATAAAAATAAGAGCTTTGGAAAATTGACTGTCAGCCATACGTCATTCATGCCTATAAAGTTGATATGTATAGTATTCGATTCAAGCAATAGAGGCGATTAAATAAATATTGATCAAAAGATAAATTTTTTTTATCAATATTTTAAGCCTAAAAAAACGGCCGAAGCCGTTTAATCAAATATCGGGTTTCAAACTTAGAAACGCATCCCGATCCCAGCATAGGCCAGAATCGGATTGACTTCAATATCGGCTTTAGAGCGAATCAGCTCACCTAGATTTGCATCTGTCACTGTAATTGTCGTGTCATTTTTTAGATGTGCATAAGATACTGAACCGACTGCAAACCAGGTGTCATTAAAGTCATAGCTAAAGCCGACCGTGGCCACAGGCGCGAAAGCATCGGATGCTTCCAGATCAACTTTCGGGTTGGCTGAACTTGGCGTGCCATCCAGAGAAGCACCAGCTTTTCCTTCCTTGATATTGGCAATCATATGTCCGGCAGCAATCAGGTCTTGCTCGGTACGTGAGTTAATTTCCAGTTCATTGAAATAGGCATACATCACACCTAAGCCGACATAAGGCCGGAATTTATTGATCCCTGTTTTACCAAAGTGATACTGGAATTCAAAGGCAGGTGTCCAGGCGCGGGCAGAGGCGGCCGGCCCATAAGCTTCCAGATCAGTAATGAGAATATCATTTTTTAATTCAATGCCGGGTAAATCAATTCCACCTGGAATTTGTGGAATCAAATCAAGACTTGGAGTCGCAAGCGCAGAGAAAGGAGCATAAATTTTACCACTGCCTTGCAAGTCTACTTTAGGTGGAATGCCGGCTTTCATTTCAAAAGAAATATTATCGGTAAAATAGTAATTGGTCATGATGCCTAAAGTGGTGACATCATCCGCTTCCAGGCCAGTACCAGGATTATTCCAGCTTTCCAGTCCATAAATTTCAGCTCGCCCACTTAACTCTGCAGGCAGTGTTTCTGTACCAAGTCGATCCAGAATATTAACAAAAACAGAGGAAAGATTTGGGTCCATGTCTGGATCAAGATTATTTTTCACAGAGTCAATTGAGATATCACCTACTTGTGATGTTTCGCCTTCTTTAACAGCAGTATTCACTTTAAAGGGCTGGGCCTTGCCTTGCGGCATCACATGCAATGCACCGACTGATACCGAGAAACGCTTAAAGCCATCTCCATCTTGCAAGCTAAAATAAGGGGAATCTGCATGCGCGACCATAGGTAAAGTGGCTAGGCCTGCCATACATGCCAGCAATGTTTTCATTGATTTGGAACTCCATGTCCAGTGTGTTTATTCGTTTTTCTAGTTAACTAATTATGTGAATTACATTAAAAAATTCAGTTATAGAACAACAGGCCAAAAGTCAATCGATGGTTAATATTGGTAATTTCTGTATATTTTTTGTTTATATCTCTTGAGTTTTAAGAAATGTATAGTGTGTAAAAATCATTATTTTTATCTGACTAGCTTAAGTATAAAAATGAAGGAAATTTACTCTTGAGAGCGTTAAAATTTCAATCCTATGAATTTTTATCATGGAAGATATAGAGGAGAGTTTAGGTAAATTTTAGGCTGCATTGATTCAAGCATTTATCATCATGGGATGATTTTTTATTTTTCCAAAACAAGAGCATATGAATTTATCCAAGATCCTGCTACCCAGTCGACTGAGTTTTTTTGTACAATAGCTGCATATATTATTGAGTGAATCACATGAGCACCCAAACTCCTCCCAAAAAAAAGCCCCTGGTTAATTTACCTTTTCCGATCAAGCAAGCAGAGCAAAATGCTGCAGAAGAAGTTCTGGAAGATTTAAGACCAAGACCACAGCGTTATGCTGACCGTACCTGGATGCCACCACGTGGCACTCGCCGTTCAATGGGCAAACGCTAATTGATCAGACTCAAAAAGCTATGATAAATCATGGCTTTTTTTATGGAATTTTTTGGGGAGTTAGTGATCAATATTTGATTTAATTTTCGAACAAAAAGAAATTAAAACTCAGATTTATCCAAATTTTTTTCAATTTTATTCTTAATAAAGCAAACGAAATATTTAAGCTCTCTAAATGCCGACCAAAATAAAATCCACACCTGGTTGATTTCATATTCGACATTTTAGCCGCCCAGAAAAAAAAGCCAATTCAAACATTGGCTTTTTTTGAAAGATATTTTGATAGCACTAACGAATGCTTTTACGCGCTTTATTTTCCGGCTTCGGTGGCGCGATTTCTCTCTCGCCTTGCCAGACATCGATAAAATCTTTCTCGTTAATATTATAAAGTTCCAGTAGCGCTAAAATCACGCCTCCAAACAGCATGGCACCTTCTGAATGGCTTTGAAAATCGACCAGCTTGGTATTCAGATTGTGCAGGATATCTTCAATTTCAAAGACACGTTCCCGTCCATTGCTGTCGGTCGGATAGATCTGGGTATTTAAAATAATTCTTGCCAGGCTTTTTTCATTTTCGCTCAAAGGCAGTTCTTCAATCAACTCATCGCTGGCCGGAGTTAAAATCACGGAATCGCGGAATATGGTATGTAAGAAATTTGCGCTTAATTTTGGCAGCGGCTTTTCGACAAAAGGACGGAAAGATTGCGGGAAAATGACATTGCGTGAGATGCCTTTAAACATCGGTGCAATTTCCTCGACCTTATAACCTGCGATCCCACAACCCAAGGAAGTAATAAAATATTTATTTTTAGGATGATTTTTGGTGTAAATCTTGAAGTCATCAATATAGTGCTGGATTTGTGACAGCGGCATTTGTTGCAAATGCTCGTTCATGGTGGGAATGGCATAGCTCTGACCCGCCCAGCCACGACCCACGCCCATGACTGCACCAAAATGCTCAAGTGCCGTTCTGGCTGCTCCACCACCGTGTTGTCCGACCAGGTTGCTGCCAAAAACAAAAACCGTATTTTCCGGAAGGGATTTAACAATACTTTCATCGTGATAGTGGTAAGTCATAATTGTCTATTCTAGGCCATCCTGATCTTCATGTTGCCCGTGAAATGCATAGGGGTCAAGGCATTATTCTGCAGCGCTATTCAAACAGATAAGTCAAAATTCCAACCATGCGCTAGAATATGATGCCGAGTATGCCCAAATAAAGCTGCTGGCTGAAAATGCTTGGTTTGTTCTGTATTTATTCGCTTTGTAACTGTATATTTTATTGATGATTTTTCAAACTAGAGAGTGAGTCAAGCGCTAACAAATAATGAATGCTAATATTGTTTTATTTTACCAAACAGAAACCTAAGCAGGGATTGAGTAATTCCAATTTACCCTCATAATAAATCAGATCTATATCCGCAGCGAAGTCAGCGAAAGCTATGAGTGATAAAAAACCCTTTGAATTAGTGACCAGTTATCAACCAGCAGGTGATCAGCCCCAAGCCATTGCAAAGCTGGTTAAAGGCATTGAACAGGGTTTTCATGACCAGCTTTTACTGGGGGTTACCGGGTCTGGTAAAACCTATACCATGGCCAACGTCATTGCACAGACTCAACGTCCGACCATTGTCATGGCGCATAACAAAACTTTGGCTGCGCAGCTTTACGGCGAATTTAAAGCGTTTTTCCCGAATAATGCTGTCGAATATTTTGTCAGTTATTATGATTATTATCAGCCAGAAGCCTATGTGCCATCTTCAGATACTTTTATCGAGAAAGATGCGGCAATTAATGACCATATTGACCAGATGCGTCTTTCTGCAACCCGTTCACTCTTAGAGCGACGTGATGCGATTATTGTCGCATCGGTGTCTGCCATTTATGGTTTGGGTGATCCGAATGCCTATATGAGCATGTTGCTGCATGTGGTGGAAGGTGACCGCATTGGCCGTGATGATATTATTCGCCGTCTGGTCGAGATGCAGTATTCACGTAACGAACTGGAATTCCTGCGCGGTACTTATCGTATTCGTGGTGAAATTATTGATATTTTTCCGGCTGAATCCGATCAGGATGCGATCCGGATTGAACTGTTTGATGATGAAGTTGACTCTATCCGCTGGTTTGATCCCCTGACAGGGAAAATGGTTCGTAAAGTACTTCGTGTGACCATTTATCCTAAAAGCCACTATGTTACGCCGAAAGACAATTTATCCCGTGCGATTGAAACCATCCGAGACGAACTTAAAGAGCGACTGGTGTTCTTCCGTGAAAATGACAAACTGCTGGAAGCCCAGCGTATCGAGCAGCGCACACGCTATGATCTGGAAATGATGCAGCAATTGGGTTATACCAACGGCATTGAAAACTATTCTCGGCATTTGTCGGGCCGTCCTGCGGGTGAAGCGCCGCCGACCTTGTTCGATTATATTCCGGATGATGCCTTGCTGATTATTGATGAGTCGCATGTGACGGTGCCGCAGATTGGTGCCATGTATAAAGGTGACCGTTCGCGTAAGGAAAATCTGGTGAATTACGGATTCCGTTTGCCTAGCGCGCTGGATAACCGTCCAATGAAATTTGAGGAATGGGAACGTATTGTGCCGACGACTGTTTATGTCAGCGCAACGCCCGCACGTTATGAGCTGGAAAAATCCCAGCAGATTGTCGAACAGGTGGTACGTCCGACTGGTCTGATCGATCCGGAAATTGAAATTCGTCCAGTTCTGACGCAGGTCGATGATGTGCTTTCAGAAATTAATCTACGTAAAGACATTAATGAGCGGGTGCTGGTTACGACCTTGACTAAGCGCATGGCTGAAGACTTAACCTCTTATTTGAAAGAATACGGGATTAAGGTCGCTTATTTACACTCGGATATCGATACGGTTGAGCGGGTCAAAATCATTCATGAACTGCGTACCGGGGTGCATGATGTACTGGTCGGGATCAACCTGCTGCGTGAAGGGCTGGATATGCCGGAAGTGTCACTGGTCGCTATTCTGGATGCGGATAAAGAAGGTTTCCTGCGTTCCGAGCGCTCTCTCATTCAGACCATTGGCCGTGCTGCGCGTAACCTGAAAGGTAAGGCGATTTTGTATGCTGATCGCATTACTGATTCGATGCAGAAAGCCATTGATGAGACGGATCGTCGTCGTGCCAAGCAGATTCAGTTTAATGAAGAACATGGCATTACGCCGCGCAGTGCAGTGCGTCAGGTGATCAAGGAAATTGATACTGGTGAAGTATTGGATGATGATTCAATTGAATTGAAAGTCTCGGATCAGGCACGTGCGATCAGTGCCGATGAGCGGCATATCATGGCAGATCCAAAAATGTTTGCGAAACACATTAACAAGCTTGAAAAGGAAATGCTGAAAGCGTCAAAAGAGCTTCAGTTTGAGCAGGCTGCGCGTATGCGTGATGAAATTGTGCGTTTAAAAGCCCAGATGTTTGATTGATTTTTGTTGCATTAAATCTTATTTAAATGACGTAAAATCAATCACAAAGAAAACATAATGTAACAAATTTAGGAATTGGATAAAGCTATTGTATGAACAGAAATTTTTAAATAAATATTTTGTGAACATGCAATAGGTATCTTTATGACAACTCAAAAATTTTCACGTACTGGATTAAAGCTGGCAAAAATTGCGGTGGGTAGTGCGGTTCTTCTTGGTTTGGGCGCCGCTACCATGGCTTATGCGAAAGACGAGCCATTACCGACCATTGAGAAAGTTGAACTGGACCGTTATCTGGGAACATGGTACGAAGTAGCACGCAAACCTTTGTATTTTCAAAACAAGTGTGATCGCGATGTCACAGCGACCTATACTTTAAATGAAAATGGCAATATCGTGGTGGATAACCGCTGCATTAAAAAAGATGGTGGACAAACCCAGTCATTGGGCGAGGCATTTGTGCAAAATCCACCGCAAAATACCAAATTAAAAGTCAGTTTCTTGCCGGACTTTATTCGCTGGATTCCGGTCGCTCGTGGCGATTATTGGGTCTTAAAACTGGATGAAAATTATCAAACTGTTTTGGTCGGAGAGCCTAAACGTAAATATATGTGGATACTCTCACGTAATCCACAACTGGATAAAAATGTGGTGAATGAATATTTACAATATGCACAGTCGGTCGGTTATGACCTGAGTGATGTGATTCATACCAAACAAACTCAAAGATAAAAATATCGTCTTAATGGAAACCATGCTACAGCATGGTTTTTTATTTTATGTGTCAAAAGACAATCTAAAATCGAGAGATAGCTACATTTTAAATGGATGAAGTATTAAGCTTTCTATTGTACTAATCGTTATAATGCCGGCGAATGAAATTAGAGTTTAACTATGTATAAAGGCATCGCGTTATCTGTCTTGGCCTCTGTGGTTTTTGGAGTGCTCTATATATTTACGCCCTTTTTACAGCCTTTAGACAGTGAACAGACTTTTGCTTGGCGTATGCTGGCGACTTTACCATTTCTGACTGCATTTATGTGGTGGTCGGGTGATCTGAAACATATTAGCAATATCTTTAAGCGGGTGTTGCAACAGCCTTCATTCTTGATCTGGTTGCTGATCAGTTCACTGTTGTGTACCACGCAATTGTGGTTATTTTTATGGGGGCCTATCAATGGGCGTGGCCTCGAAGTCTCGCTCGGTTATTTTCTCCTGCCTCTGGTGATGGTGCTGGTCGGTTGTGCGCTTTACAAAGAAAAATTGTCATCTTTCCAGATGGTCGCCGTTGCTCTGGCAGTGTTGGGAGTAGGACATGAAATCTGGCGGATCGGTTCAATCGCATGGGAAACGGTCTATGTCGCTTTAGCTTATCCACTTTATTTCTTTATGCGGCGTAAATTCGCGACCGATCATCTTGGTGGATTCTGGTGGGATCTATTTCTGATTTTGCCTGTGGCATTTTATTTGGGCTTTATCTATAGCGATTCTATGTCGCTTATGTTGAGTCATTCTCATTTGATCCTGGCAGTTCTTGGATTGGGCTTTTTAAGTGCGCTCGGTTTAGGTAGCTATATTTTGGCTAGCCGATATTTACCCTTTGTCATCTTTGGGCTGTTGAGTTATCTGGAGCCGGTACTGCTTGCTTTTGCCTCGATGGCACTGGGTGAGCGTGTGGAATCAGGTGAATGGCTGACCTATATTCCAATCTGGTTGGCTGTTTTACTGTTGATTGTGGAAGGAATATTGCATTTAAAACAGCAGCAGCTGAAAAAAAATGAGCTGGCAAATAAAGCTGCACAGCTAGAAAAAATCAGAAAAAATAATGAATAATGTGGTTTGCATAAGCATTATATTCGTCAGACAATATTGACCTGATTATTTTTAAAATCATCTACCATTTTGTTTAAAATAATGTTTTCGATATATTAAGGGGATAAACATGTCACAGATTGCGATTCCATATCAGTTACGTGCACGTTTATCACAACTGGAACCAAGTCTGGATTTAAATTGGGAGCGAGAGCTTCGTACTATTCTGGCAGAAGTTTCACCAGAATTAAAAGAAAGTATTGATTTTCAGATTTTAAAGCCCAAGAAAATTCTTTGGGATCAGGAAATGGATCAATACCGCTATCAGGCTCAACATTCGGTAGAACGTCTTAGCCAAAAATTTCTCAATGACCGGATGCGTTACTATGCTAGTACCTTTGGCTTGTCACTGAAAAGTTTGCAGGGTTTGAATGATAGCTTGCAAATTGCGGACTACTTAGAAAACGTCCTGGAACAAATTGATAAAATTGATGTCAATGAAAACTTTCAGATGCAGCGTGAAAAACTGGAACTGCGTCGTACATTTTTATTAAATGCTGCTGAGATTATTCGTGGTCTCCGCTTACAGCCGGTTGAAGGAGTGCGTCAGCTTACCGAACAGCAAATCAAATGCTTCATTATTGAAGTTTTTATCAAGCAGCAATTGTTGAGTTATTGGTATAAGCCGCTATTAAAAAAACAGACGGCAGAAATGACGCATCCACTTTTCCGTTATTTCCTGATTAAAGAGCAGCAGATTCGTCATTTTGATATTGTCCGTACCTCGCAATTTCTATTTATTGTTGCGCCGGTGATGGATGTGCAGCAAAACCCGTATTCTATTCGTCGTTTCCTGATTGAAGAAAAAGGTGCACTTGAAGATCAGGTCTATCTGAATATCCTGATTCTGGACTTGCAGGATGACATGGATGAAGCGGTGGTAGAAACCCTGAAATCACAGATGCAGCGGATGGTGACTTTACAGAGTCAGATTCATTTGGATGTAATCGACATTGTGCATACACTGGAACAGGTGTCTGAACAGAAGTTATTACCTTTACTGGTTGAGCCCATTCACGTTGTAGAGAAAAATGCCGATGTGGTGGCACAACGTCACCTGAAACAGTTTGAAGAAATTATGACGCGTGAATTGCTTTTGCCGATGCGGGATGCCATTCGTGATCATTTATCGCATATTGAAGAGTTTGATTATCTGTATCTGCATGTCCATAAAATATTTACAGAAATTCTGGCCTATTACCGCGATTTCAAATCCCAGCCGGGTTTTATGTTTAATCAGTACATCCAGAATTTTGAATATAAATTGCTGGCTTTTATCTGTTTACTGGAAAAGCGTAAAGGGGAAACCTTTATTCCTACCTACCGCAATGAATGGCAGGTCATGCATCAGCGTTCACAGCAGGCTGTTCTGGATATTCAAAATACGATTTCTGAAAATGTACAGCAATACCGAGACCTGAAAAAATATATCAATACACTGCAGCGGCAAAAAGCGGATGAAGCGAAAAAGTCCGTATTTAAAAAGTTATGGCGTAAAAATAATTTCGATGAGGCGATTGAAACTGCACTCAACCAATTGCAGCAATTAAAGCGCAGTATGTTCCTGGAAATTATCCAGGTGCCAAGAACACATGAAAACTGTAGCGTATTTCTAGAATTTGAAAGTTTGCAGCATCTACAGCAGGTTGATCGCCACTATGCTTTTCCCTCTGGAGACAATGGTCTGACCCGTTTACCTGTACTGATTCATTTGCCCGAAACTTATGATGATTTCGATGTAGAAAACTTCAATGCCTCCATGAGTCTGGACATGAATTTTTCAGCAGGGAGTAGAATCCAGCCTGAACAGGGTGGCACGCTAAATTTTGAACTTTAGATTTGTTTGAATAAACAACATTTAACAAATTTGTGCTAGGTATTGGAAAATAGTGGTCTTTAGAATTTTTGGATGCAAAATCATTCAGCTAATTACAACTATTTTTGAAATTTATAGTGAATATACGTTAAAAACTACCCGTCTCAACGAGCTTTTGATTCAAACTTGCGGCCAATTCCATTACAATTGTCGGGTTTAGAAATTTATGCTTAGATTTACAATTAATTAGAGGACGTATCTGTGAGCAAAGACACTATTGTTGCCCTCCATGCAGAACACCAAGGTCGCTGGAAAAACCGTGAAGAACTTGCGGAACGTATGATTGCCCTTGTTGGCCAGTTATATCGTGAAAAAAATATTGTAGCTACAGTTTATGGTCGCTCTTTAATTAACCGTTCTGTGATTCAGATTTTGAAAGCACACCGCCGTACTCGCGTACTCGATGTTGAACTTTCTGTAGTTGATACTTTCCCAATTCTTGAAGCATTGGTGAAAGTAGACAACATCGGTTCTGCTGAAGTGGATCTGGGTAAACTTGCTGTTGAATTTAAAGCAAAAGGCGGCGACATCGATGCATTTGTTGCAGACGCTGTTAAATCGATCGAAGGCAATGCTGCTGCTGTAGAACATAAAGATGTCGTTCTTTATGGTTTCGGTCGTATTGGTCGTATCCTGGCGCGTTTGATGATTGGTCAATCAGGTCTGGGTCGTGGTCTTAGCCTGAAAGCAATCGTTGTTCGTAAATCATCGGATGGTGATTTGGAAAAACGTGCATCTTTATTGCGTCGTGACTCTATTCATGGTCCATTTGCAGGCACAATTTCTGTAGATGAAGAAAACGAGGCAATCATTGCCAACGGTAACTTTATCAAAGTGATTTATGCATCGAATCCTTCTGAAGTAGACTACACTGCATACGGTATCAACAATGCACTTGTGATCGACAACACAGGTAAATGGCGTGATGCTGAAGGTCTTGCTCAACACCTTAAATGCCCGGGCGCTGCTCGTGTGATTCTGACTGCACCTGGTAAAGGTGACATGAAGAACGTAGTTTACGGTGTAAACCAAGCGGATATCCTTGATGAAGATACGATCATCTCTGCTGCAAGCTGTACGACTAACGCTATTACACCTACACTGAAAGTATTACATGACAAATACACGGTGTTGAATGGTCATGTTGAAACAGTTCACTCGTTCACGAACGACCAGAACCTGATCGACAACTACCATAAAGCTGACCGTCGTGGTCGTGCTGCAACATTGAACATGGTTATTACTGAAACTGGTGCAGCGAAAGCAGTAGCGAAAGCGCTTCCAGCTCTTCAAGGTAAATTGACAGGTAACTCTGTACGTGTACCTACACCAAACGTATCTCTTGCGATTCTTAACCTGACTTTAGGTCAAGACGTTGATCGTGATGAAGTGAACGAATACATTCGTCAGATTTCAATCGGTTCTAGCCTGCAAGGTCAAATCGGTTATACCAACTCGACTGAAGTGGTATCTTCTGACTTTATCGGTTCACGCACTGCAGGTGTATTTGACGCGCAAGCAACGATCACTTCAGGCAACCGTTTAACTGCTTATGTTTGGTACGATAACGAAGTGGGTTATAGCTGCCAGGTATTACGTATTGCTGAACAAATGGGCGGCGTAAGCTATCCAAAAGTTCCTGCTGAAACTAATGCATAATTAGTATTTAGCTAAAAAAAAGAGCCTCATTTGAGGCTCTTTTTTTTATGATTTTTTTATTTAAAGTGAACTTTCTTAATCTATTAAGAATCAACAAATCTGCTTGCTGGCGAAATATGAATCTGATAACTTACAAAGAGTAAGTATATTAAAACGAGTAAGTAATAAAAATATGGTGAGAATAGTATGACAAATTATGCAATCAGCCCATTACTGGGGCAGGTTTTATCAACTGAATGTCCATCACGTGAAATATTGGAACACCTTGCTAATAAATGGTCGGTCTTGGTTTTGCGTTGCCTGAGTGAAAGGGTGCATCGTTTTAGTGAACTGAAACAACGCATTGAAGGGGTAAGTGAAAAAATGCTCTCCCAGACTTTAAAAATGCTAGAACAAGATGGTTTTATTTTGAGAACGGTTTATCCGGTGGTGCCGCCAAAAGTGGAATATCAATTGACGATTACCGGTTCACAAGCGGCTGAAAAAATCATGTATTTAATTGGCTGGATTGAAAAAAGTCTGCCAGATATTTTAGAACATAAACAAAATGTTATTAAATAGTTTTCATTAAATGGCAGGAATGCAGTGTTTGTGAAAATACAAAATTTGGACTTATCTTGGTTTATATAAAATACTGATTTTAAAAGGTGTCTGCATCAGAAAATCTTCTTGTGAACACGGCTTTTGAAAAATTTACTCCTCTATAAATTATTTTAAAAATCATTAAGAAATTCACAAAAAGAATTTCCAAAATAGGGGATAGTATTAGGGCAAAAGCGCTTGATTTCCTACCACTTCTTTTCCATCTTTTAAGCATTCTGTTTCTAAATCTATGCCTTAGATAGGTCAAATAGGCTTGGTGAGAAAACGACTAACTAAGATTTATGGGATTGCTGCATAATTCTATTCGAGAAATTCTTTAAAATATGGCAGAATATGGGGTTTTAAAGTTTTTAGAGGATTGGCAATATGCGCTTTGTTGATGAAGCAGTCATTACCGTAGAGGCTGGCGACGGTGGCAATGGCGTAGCCAGTTTTCGCCGTGAAAAATTCGTGCCATTTGGTGGTCCAGATGGTGGTGATGGTGGTCGTGGCGGCAGCATTTATATTCAGGCTGACGACGACACCAGTACGCTAGTTGATTATCGTTATACACGTAAATATCGTGCAGAACGAGCAAAAAATGGCCGTGGGGCGAACTGTGCTGGTCGTGGCGGTGAAGATACCGTATTAAAAGTTCCGGTAGGAACAACAATTGTAGATGTAGAGTCTGGTGACATTATTGGCGACTTGATCGAAGACGGTCAACGCGTGAAAGTTGCAGCAGGCGGTGATGGTGGTTTAGGTAATACCCACTTTAAATCATCGACCAACCGTTCACCACGTAAATGTACGCATGGTCAAAAAGGTGAATTCCGTGAAATCCGTCTAGAGCTTAAAGTTCTGGCAGATGTCGGCTTGCTAGGTATGCCAAATGCGGGTAAATCAACCTTCATTCGTGCAGTCTCGGCAGCAAAACCAAAAGTTGCAGATTATCCATTTACCACCATGGTGCCAAACCTGGGTGTGGTCGATGCCGATAGTCACCGTTCATTCGTGATGGCGGATATTCCGGGCCTGATCGAAGGCGCATCTGAAGGTGCAGGTCTTGGGATTCGCTTCCTGAAGCACTTGGCGCGTACCCGTATCTTGTTACACATCGTTGACGTACAGCCGATTGATGGCTCAGATCCGGCACATAATGCTAAAGCAATTATGAAAGAGTTAGAAAATTTCTCCCCAACGCTTTCAAAACTGCCGATCGTATTGGTGCTGAACAAAGTCGATCAGTTGGCTGAAGAAACACGTGAAGAATGGTGCACCCATATTCTTGAAGAATTGCAGTGGGAAGGCCCAGTTTTTGAGACTTCTGGCTTAACGGCTGAAGGCACCAAAGACGTAGTTTACTACCTGATGGATCAGATCGAAGAGCAACGTGAACGCGAAGCTGAAGATCAAGAATATGCAGCAGAAATGAAAGCATTCCGTGATCAGCTTGAAGCTGAAACACGTGAACAAACCATCGCTGCAAAAGAAGCGTATCGTGAGATGCGTCGTCAGCAACGTCTTGCCGGTATTCTGGGCGATGACGAAGATGATGAAGATGGCGATGATGATAGTGATGTGGAAGTGTACTACGTACGCTAATCTCTGAGAAAAGAGTCTGAGGACAAGATGATAGAAGTGGTAGATGGGCAGCGTCAGCTCAAGGGTTGTAAACGAATCGTTGTTAAAATCGGATCATCTTTACTCACAGCAAATGGACAAGGTTTAGATTTAGATGCTATCTCGCATTGGGCGGGACAAATCGCAGATCTACACAATGCAGGACACGAGATTATTCTGGTGTCTTCCGGTGCTGTGGCTGAAGGTATGGTGCGAATGAAACTTGAGAATCGACCCACTGATCTACCCAGTCTTCAGGCTTGTGCTGCCATCGGTCAGATGGGCCTGATTCATACCTGGTCAAGCGTACTTGAGAAGCATCAGATTCGAACTGCGCAAGTATTGTTAACCCATGATGATCTGGCAGATCGTCGTCGCTACCTCAACTCATGTGATGCCTTGCAGAACCTGATTGATTGGCGCGTGATTCCGGTGATCAATGAAAATGACACGGTTTCGACTGACGAAATTCGCTTTGGTGACAACGACACGCTTGCGGCCATGGTGGCAGGTCAGGTTCATGCAGACCTTCTGATTATCTTAACGGATCAGGAAGGGATGTTTGACTCAGACCCACGGTCTAATCCAGATGCCAAACTGTTCCATACCGTACGTGCGATGGATGAAAGTCTGTTTGATATGGCCGGTGGAGGCGGTAAATTTGGTCGTGGTGGCATGCTGACCAAAGTTCGTGCTGCACGTCTGGCTGCAAAGTCGGGCTGTCCGACCTTAATTGCAAGTGGTGATAGTGATGGTGTTCTATCACGTCTAATGTCTGGCGAATTGTTAGGCACCTTATTTGTCACTGACAAAGACCGGATGACAGCGCATCAGCAATGGTTGGCGGCTCACTTGCAAACCGCAGGTCGTTTGGTGATTGATGATGGTGCAGTAAAAGCCATTAAAGACAATCATCGTAGCTTGTTGCCTGTAGGCGTCAAAGCTGTTGAAGGTCACTTCGAACGTGGTGATGTGGTGGAATGTGTTGATACACAAGGTCACCGGATTGCTGTAGGGCGTGTCAATTTCAGTTCGCGTTCAGCAGATATCGTTCGTGGTCTGGCATCGGATAAAGTACATCAGGTGTTAGGTGAAGCACGTTCACTAGAAATGATTCATCGCAATCATATGGCGATTTATTGAGTTATTCAGATTCAAGTTTAGAGATTCAAAAAGTCCCGCTTTCGAGCGGGATTTTTTATGACATTTTAATTATATTTATTTAATCCAGCCCATTCGAATTAAAGGCGAAAATAACCAATAATGAATACCCAAAATAAAGTTCATGATTTGATTCTCATATTTCCACCACAATGGTAATCCAGCTAAATTTACTGTTATTGCCATCAGGAATGCACCCAGCATATCAATCGGAAAATGCACACCGACATAAACACGCGACCACGCTACCAGCCAAGCTGTCCAGATTAGAATTCGTCCCAAGTCTCGCTGCGGTGAAAAATAATAAGCGAAGGCAATTCCACTAAAAATACTCATATGGTTGCTGGGAAAAGAACCAGTCGGTGCATGTTCAATCAGGGTGCGACCAACATCCATCACAAACGGGCGTGGGGTATTAAGGATCGCAGACAATATCTCGCTGATCGACAAGGTAATAGCTGTAAAAATAAATGCTTTGATAATCCCCATTTTTACTTGGTAACTACCACGGAACCAGGCAATAGAAAAAATCAGCAGAAAGAGATAAACCAGGTCATGCGCAATCAGGGAGGCATAGTCGATCATCCAGATTGAGGCTTGGTCGGGTACATTTAAGATATGAAACAGGTAAAGATTCAATTGGTCAAGGGACATGAGCAGAGAGGACTGGAACAAATGTCCGTTACTCTAAACCGGTCAAACCTTAATTCCTACCTGAGTTTGTATGAATTTGTAGCCTCGGTTTTTAAAGAATATTCACATGATAAAAAACCACCCAAAAGGGTGGTTCTTAAAAGTGCGAATAATATAATGAAGTCTTATTTAAACTGAATCGCCCCATTCGCGCTGACCGTCATTTGCGATTCGCCCGCCGCAACTTCCTGCTCAGGAACCGCCATATCAGCCGATGCAGATTTCATCATGGCCATACGCGGTACTGGCTGTGGTGAATAGTTATTAGTATTCAGGTTTAAGTTCACCAGTTGATAACTCGGTTTGTTCCAGGTCTGGGTGAGTGCCTGTGCGCGTTGCTGGAAGTTTTTGGTGGCTTCAATCATCAGCTCGCTTTCAACTTTTTTACGCTTTTCGTCAGATACCTTGAAATTAATTGACTGGGTCTGGAAGTGCTGTTGTAATTCAGCAATCAATTGAGATGTCGCTTTAAAATCTTTTGATTCCAGACGAATCTGGGCACGACCACGCCATTCTTTCAATTTGCGGTTGTCATTGTCATAAATAGGATAAGTGCTTTGTGCCCCAGTCTCGATTTTCACAGTTGGATATTTGCGTGCTGTAGCAATTGCTTGATTCATCAGCTGGTTAATTTGAGTGGCCAGTTCAGCCGGCTGTTTGTTGGATTTTTCAATATAAAGCACAGCATGCATTTCATCATTTGAGATTTCACGGCTGGCCTCTGCTGAAAGATTAACAACATTATAATTCAGAGATTCAGCAGGAGCTGCAAATGCGCCTGTGGCGAGGGTGCTGGCAAGGATCAAACTGGTAAGTGCTAAGAGACGCATGAAATTGTCCTGTTTTTCTTAAAATTGGCCATCTAAGCCGTTGTTAAAATATTAAATCTCAATTGTGATCTTTTTACGAAATATTTGTCGTAAGAGTGTTAAATTCTCTTTAATTTTATCTCATTATTTAATTTATATTTATTTTTAATAATTAAATACTTAATGAATAATTTTAAGATTGGTTACCTGAATGCCGCCTGCGCTACAAAAAACCATAAAAGAACACGCTTTTCTTTCTGCTGTCACACTGTAAGATGATGATTTAGGGGATGGATTAGCATGATGTTTTTTTTCGATAAAGATTAGGACAAAATGTGACTGAAAGTTGTTTATTTTCCTGAAAAATTCGGTATCATCCGCCTCCTAGTTATTCGAATACAAAACTGCTAGCTAGAACCTTTATAAAGCGCCGAGTCAAAGGACCAAACGTCACCAGACTTATTTCTTTCACCCATATCAGAGATGGTAATTCGATATGAGCGTTACTTCTGTAAACCCTGCCACCAATTCCACAAACGAATACTACTTGACTCGCCAAAGTCAGATGGAATCGAATGTGCGTAGTTATCCACGTAAATTACCGTTAGCGATAGCGAAAGCACAAGGTTGCTGGGTTACCGATGTTGAAGGTACTGAGTACCTTGATTGTTTAGCTGGGGCAGGGACGTTGGCTTTAGGCCATAATCATCCTGCAGTCATTCAAAGTATCCAGGATACAATTGCAAGCGGTTTACCATTGCATACCCTGGATCTTACTACTCCTTTAAAAGATGCTTTTACTGAAGCACTTCTTTCTTATCTTCCAGGTGGCCAAGAAGAGTACTGCTTGCAGTTCTGTGGTCCATCCGGTGCAGATGCAACTGAAGCCGCGATTAAACTGGCGAAAACCTTTACCGGTCGTAGCTCAGTGATCAGCTTTTCTGGCGGCTACCATGGTATGACTCACGGTGCATTGGCAATGACAGGTAACCTGTCTGCGAAAAATGCAGTGAACGGTTTGATGCCGGGTGTACAGTTCATGCCGTATCCGCATGAATACCGTTGTCCATTGGGTCTTGGTGGTGAAGCCGGTGTTGATGCCCTGACTTACTACTTTGAAAACTTCATTGAAGATGTAGAAAGCGGCGTGACCAAACCTGCAGCTGTGATTCTTGAAGCGATTCAAGGTGAAGGCGGTGTGGTGACTGCGCCAGTAAAATGGTTGCAAAAAATCCGCGAAGTGACTGAAAAACACAATATCGTGTTGATTCTTGATGAAGTTCAGGCTGGTTTTGCACGTTCAGGCAAAATGTTTGCATTCGAACACGCAGGTATCGAACCTGATGTTGTAGTGATGTCTAAAGCCGTAGGTGGTAGCTTACCGCTTGCCGTACTTGGTATTAAACGTAAGTTTGATGCTTGGCAGCCAGCAGGTCATACCGGTACTTTCCGTGGTAACCAATTGGCGATGGGTACAGGTCTTGCAACGATCAATACCATTAAAGAACAGAACCTGGCTCAAAATGCACAAGAGCGTGGTGATTTCCTGCAAGCTGAACTTAAAAAACTGGCTACTGAATTCCCGTGTATCGGTAACGTGCGTGGCCGTGGTCTGATGATCGGCGTTGAAATCGTAGATGAGCGCAAAGATGCGGATCATATGGGTTCTTTACCTGCTGATGGTCAGTTGGCTGCAGCGATCCAAACCGCTTGTTTCAACAATAAATTATTGCTTGAGAAAGGTGGTCGTAACGGTACAGTGATTCGTTTACTTTGCCCGTTGATCATTACTCAAGACGAATGTGTTGAAGTGATTACTCGTTTCAAAAAATCGGTTGCTGAAGCACTAGTTGCAGTTCGAGGCGCATAATTCATGGTAGATTTCGCAGAACATCGTAAAGCGTTACTCTGCAATGATGCTGCATCCATTGCTGACTATCAGGCTGGCATGGACCAAGCGACCAAAGCGGTTGCGGCATGGTTGCAAAACGACAAAATGTACACTGGTGGCAGCATTAACGAGCTGCGCAGTGCGATTGCATTTAACCCTTCAAAAGAAGGCTTGGGTGTAGAAAAATCTCTTGAGCGTATGGTTGAGCTATTTCTCAACAAGAGCTTAAAAGTTCATCATCCGCACTCACTTGCGCATCTTCACTGTCCAACGATGGTAACTAGCCAGATCGCGGAAGTGCTGATTAACGCAACCAACCAGTCAATGGACTCATGGGATCAAAGCCCGGCCGGTTCGTTGATGGAAGTTCAGCTGATTGACTGGTTACGTCAAAAAGTGGGCTATGGTGCAGGTCAGGCCGGTGTATTCACTTCTGGTGGTACACAGTCTAACTTGATGGGCGTATTGCTGGCGCGTGATGCTTGCATCGCGAAAAACTGGAAAGACGAAAACGGTAATCCGTGGTCGGTTCAGCGCGATGGTATTCCTGCGGATGCGATGCGTAATGTCAAAGTCATCTGTTCTGAAAATGCACATTTCTCTGTGCAAAAGAACATGGCGATGATGGGCATGGGCTTCCAGTCTGTCGTGACTGTACCTGTGAATGAAAATGCACAGATGGACGTAGACGCGCTGGAAAAAACCATGGCGCATCTTCAGTCTGAAGGCAAGATCGTGGCATGTGTGGTGGCAACAGCGGGTACAACGGATGCTGGTGCGATTGATCCATTGAAAGCAATTCGTGAAATCACCAATAAATATGGCGCGTGGATGCACATCGATGCGGCATGGGGTGGTGCACTGATTCTATCCAATGACTATCGTTCTATGCTGGACGGGATTGAGCTGTCGGATTCGATCACGCTTGATTTCCATAAGCATTATTTCCAAACCATTTCTTGTGGCGCGTTCCTGCTGAAAGATGAAGCGAATTACCGTTTCATGCATTATGAAGCAGAGTATCTGAACTCCGCTTATGATGAAGAACACGGCGTTCCGAATCTGGTGTCTAAGTCGCTACAAACCACGCGTCGTTTTGATGCATTGAAATTGTGGATGACAGTTGAAGCACTGGGCGAAGAGCTTTATGGTTCGATGATCGATCATGGCGTGAAATTAACCCGTGATGTGGCAGACTACATTAAAGCGACTGATGGTCTGGAGCTTCTGCTTGAGCCTCAATTCGCGTCTGTCTTGTTCCGTGTGGTTCCAGCGGGATATCCGGTTGAATTACTCGATACGCTCAATCAAAACGTAGCAGACGAACTGTTTGCGCGTGGTGAAGCGAACATTGGTGTGACGAAAGTCGGTCAGGTTCAGTCTCTGAAAATGACTACTTTAAGCCCGGTTGCAACGCTTGATAACGTGAAGAACTTGCTGGCATTAGTGCTTGCAGAAGCGGATCGTATCAAAGATTCAATCGCTGACGGTACTTATACGCCACCCATTGCATAAGTGATGGTGGTGTGAAAAAAAGGAGATCGAAATGATCTCCTTTTTTGTGCGCTTAAAAATAAAAAAAGGTCCTTTCCCAGATCGAAATTCCTCACAAAAACACGGAAGGTCTGAATCCCGTTTGGCCTGTTATTTATTTGTCATAGGCTTATGTAAAACTGGGGAGCAGGATTTATCCTGAGTTCAGGTTTATAAAAATTGTTACATGTCATTGGTCTAAAATTTTTATTGAAGTGAATGACAAAAAGAACTTAATCATTGAAATCCATAAAAATTTAATCAAGAAAAAACCGCTAGATTAAAAATCACTAAATCGTAATAAAGCTGTAACTTATCTGTCATATTCTAAAATCAAAATGCAGGTATCGAAAGAAGTACAAAACTGAATAAAAAGTGGTGTACTCCAAATTTGCATAAATGAGAGAGATACTAGAATGCGCTTTACAAATATAGCTTTAGCATTAGCAGTAACCGGGGCAACTGCTGTAACGACTGCACACGCAGCTCGTGACACCATTCAAATTGCAGGTTCTTCAACTGTACTTCCTTATGCCAGTATCGTGGCGGAAGAATTCGGGAATACTTTTCCTCAGTTTAAAACACCAGTTGTCGGTTCTGGCGGTTCTTCAGGTGGTTTAAAGCAGTTCTGTAATGGCGTGGGTGATAACACCATTGATATCGCAAACTCTTCGCGTCAAATCAAAAGTACTGAACTGGCAGAATGTAAAAAGAATGGCGTTAACCAGGTACTAGAAATCAAAATTGGTTATGACGGTATTGTATTTGCATCGAATGCTAACAAAGCAGCTTATAAACTGCGTCCACAACATGTCTTCGCTGCACTTGCTGCACAACTTCCATCAAATGGCAAAATGGTCGCTAACCCGTACACGCGTTGGAACCAAATTGACAAAGCACTTCCAAATGAACCAATCACCCTGGTAATTCCTGCATCGAATCATGGTACGCGCGAAGTCTTCCAGGAGAAAATGGTGGATGCAGGTTGTGAAACATACGCTGCAATTAAGTCTTTAGACAAAGATGCCAAGAAAAAAGCTTGTACAACATTCCGTAAAGATGGCCGTGTGGTTGAGATTGCCGGTGACTATACCGAAACATTGGCACGTTTAAAAACTTCTCCAAGTGCGGTAGGTGTGTTTGGTTTAGGTTTCTATGATCAGAACCGTGACCGTCTACGTGTTGCCACAGTGAACAATGTAGCGCCTTCTGAAAAGACCATCTTGAATGGTGCTTATCCGGTATCACGTCCATTGTTCTTCTATGTGAAAGGCGAGCACTTGAAATCGATCAAAGGCTTACCGCAGTTCACAGAATACTTCCTGAACAAGAAAGTATCTGGCAAAGGCTCTAAGCTGGAAAAAGCAGGTCTGATTTCAATGTCTGATAAAGAACGTGCGGCAGTCCTGGCAAATTTCAAGGCTGGTAAAGCGGTTGTTGTGAAGTAATAAATGATTTTGAAAACGCTGGTGGTAGGGTCAACCTACCATCGGCTTTTTGCGATAAACAAGTTTTTTCAAACCATGAAAATTGAAAAAACAGTGGAGAATACATGAATCTGCTACTTATAGGTGTGTTATTGGCCATCATGGCCATAGCCTATCAAATCGGATTAAGTAAAAGCCGTAGCTTAGCAGGTAAGGGAAGCAATTCTGCAAACTTACACTCGCGTCCCGGATATTATGGTGCCCTGGTTGCACTATGGTGTGGTATCCCTGCGTTTTTAATTTTGATTGTTTGGAACATGGTGGAACCCACTTTTCTGGAGCAGGTGGTACTCAACCATTTGCCAGAAAATGTTTCTGCTAGTCTGGATCCGGCAAGTCTGAGTGTTGTGATTGATCGCGTTCAGGCACTTGCCTCAGGTTTCGGGGTCAGTGATACACCTGCAGCCTATGAAGTTGCAGCAGCAGAACAGTTGGCTAAATTCTCGACCATTGGTACCTTTGCCAAATTGGCAGTCGTGATTTCGGCTGCGCTGGCCGGTCTGGTCTGGGCCAAGAAACATATTAGCCAGGAATTCCGTGCACGTAACCAAGTCGAAAAAATGATTAATATCGGCCTGGCATTGTGTTCAGGTGTGGCGATTCTGACCACTCTCGGGATTGTGATGTCGATGTTTGGCGAGGCAATGCGTTTCTTCAGCTTCGTCAGCCCACTGGATTTCTTCTTTGGTACCCAATGGAACCCGGGGTTTAGCACCTCTGGCAGTGCCGAAGGTAGTTATGGTTTATTGCCACTGCTCTGGGGCACGCTCATGGTCAGCGGGATCGCACTTTTAGTTGCAGTTCCGGTTGGCCTGATGATTGCGATCTATCTGGCAGAATACGCTTCACCGCGGTTCCGCTCTTGGGCAAAACCCACGATTGAAGTGCTGGCGGGTATTCCTACGATTGTCTATGGTGTTTTTGCCTTGATGATCATCGGTCCATTCCTTAAAAGCATGGGTGCTCTGGTCGGACTCGAAATTAATGCGACCAGTGCGCTAACTGCCGGTCTGGTCATGGGTATCATGATCATTCCATTTGTATCTTCTCTGTCAGACGACATCATCACTCAGGTGCCGCGTGCCTTACGTGATGGTTCTTTGGGCTTGGGCGCGACCAAATCTGAAACGATCCGTCAGGTGGTTTTACCCGCGGCTCTACCGGGTATTATCGGTGCGTTCCTGTTGGCGGCGTCACGTGCAATTGGTGAAACCATGATCGTGGTTCTTGCAGCCGGGAACAGCCCGCAGTTGCATGCCAATCCGCTTGAAGCAGTATCCACGGTCACGATTACCATCGTGAATCAGCTAACTGGCGATACTGATTTTGCTAGTCCACAAGCACTGGTGGCCTTTGCACTAGGACTGACGCTATTCGTCATTACCTTGGGTTTGAACATTGTTGCACTGATCATCGTGCGTAAATATCGTGAGCAATACGACTAATGAGTACTTCAAATACAACGCCTGTGGATCAGCGTATTGATCCATCCATCGCCGCCGAGCTGCGTGAAAAGCGTAAGAAGACCATTCAAAGCTCTTTGGCACGACGTCATCGTAAAGAAAAAACCTTTCGTTTATTTGGTTTCTCTGCGGTACTGGCAGGTCTGTTCTTTGTGGTATTGCTGTTCGGGAGTATTTTATCCAAAGGTTTGCCTGCATTCTGGCAGAGCAGCATGAGTTTGCCGATTCATTTCGATCCTGCCATTGTGGATATTGGTCCAAAACCGAAGCCAGCTGCAGGAGAATCTCCAGCACAGTTTGAAGATCGCTTTATCGCATGGCAGACCGAAGTGGGAATGGTAGATTGGGATGCCCTGATTATCAACGGCATGATTGCCAAAGACAGCAAGCTGGAAAGCCAGCGTGATGAACTGGGTTCTTTATATACCAGTTCTGAGGCGTACCGCTTGCGAGACATGGTCATGAATGATCCGAGTCTGGTCGGTCAAAGCAAGGAAGTGAAAATTCTGGCGGATGCCAATGTCGATGTCTGGCTGGCGGGAAATATTGACCGTGATCTTCCCGATGAACAGCAGCAGCTCAGTCCTGAAGTACGTCAGGTGGCGGACGAGATGAAAGCCTCTGGTGTGATTGAAAATAGTTTCAATACCAATATTTTCACCAGTCCTGACTCGCGCAGTTCACCAGCAACTTCTGGCTTGGCAGGCGCCTTTATGGGCTCGCTGTTCATGATGATGATTGTGATCTTTATCTCGATTCCAATCGGGGTGGCCTCCGCGATCTACCTGGAAGAATTTGCTCCGAAAAACTGGATTACCGATGTGGTCGAAGTCAATATCAACAACCTGGCAGCCGTACCATCGATTGTCTTCGGTCTATTGGGTGCAGCGATCTTCATTGGCTGGATGCATTTGCCACTGTCAGCCCCATTGGTGGGTGGTCTGGTACTGAGTCTGATGACCTTACCGACTGTGATCATCACCACACGCGCATCACTTAAAGCGGTTCCACCTTCGATTCGTCAGGCAGCTTTGGGCCTCGGTGCTTCCCGCATCCAGACAGTATTTCATCACGTCTTGCCTTTGGCTTTGCCGGGTATTTTGACGGGCGCAATCATTGGGGTCGCACAAGCTTTGGGTGAAACTGCACCATTGTTATTAATCGGGATGAGTGCTTTTGTTGCCAGCGTTCCAGCCACACCATTTGATCAGTCAACGGCTTTACCGGTGCAGATTTTCTTATGGCAAGGCAATGAATTACGTAACTTCTTTGAAGGGCGTACCGCAGCAGCAATTATTGTACTTCTGGCCATGATGATCAGCTTGAACAGTCTGGCCATCTGGTTACGTAAGAAATTTGAAGTCCGTTGGTAATAGGGGCAGAATCATGAACACAACTGTTATTCAAAATTCCTTAAAAAAGGATCAAATCGTGAATCCACAACAGACACAATTCACCTCGGATGAGGCGACTCAAAAGCTGGCAACTCCGTTTGTTTCCCAGTTCGATACGCAAAGCAGCAGCAAAAAAGATGCGAAGTCGACGAATGTGAAACTTAGTACTTCTGATGTGCATGTGTACTATGGTGAAGCGGAAGCGATTAAAGGCATTGACCTGAACATTTATGAAAATGAAGTGATTGCTTTTATTGGGCCATCAGGCTGTGGTAAATCGACCTTTCTGCGTACCTTAAACCGCATGAACGATACCATTGATAGCTGCCGTGTGACCGGTAAAGTCATGCTGGACAATCAGGATATTTATGATCCAAACCTAGATGTGGTCTTGCTACGTGCACAGGTTGGTATGGTTTTCCAGAAGCCGAACCCATTCCCGAAATCAATCTTCGATAATGTCTCCTATGGTCCAAAACTGCATGGTTTGGCGCGTGACAAGTACGATCTTGAAGAAATTGTAGAAGGCAGTTTGCGTAAAGCTGGTTTGTGGGAAGAAGTGAAAGATCGTTTAAACCAGCCGGGAACAGGTTTATCGGGTGGTCAGCAGCAACGTCTGTGTATCGCGCGTACCATTGCAGTCAGCCCGGAAGTGATCCTGATGGATGAACCATGTTCAGCACTTGATCCCATTGCAACCGCTAAAGTAGAAGAGCTGATTTCTGAGCTTTCTACCCAATACACGATTGCGATTGTAACTCACTCCATGCAACAGGCAGCACGTGTATCGGATCGTACTGCTTATTTCCATTTGGGTGATCTGATTGAAGTCAACTCGACCGAGAAAGTCTTTACCCAGCCAGATCATCAGTTGACTGAAGCCTATATTACCGGGCGTTTTGGTTAATCCGATATATAAAAAAAGAGCCGTAAGGCTCTTTTTTATAGGTGAAATAGATGGTGATAATCGTAATAATTCTCGAAATAAAGTTGAAAAAAACCGAAATTGACCTAATCTAAAGGGATAAATCCGAATTAAATAGAGAATAGATTTTTTATGTTATTTCATACTCCGAAACTGTCCGCTGAAATCCGTATTAGTCATCTCAATGCGCGCATCAATGAACAACGAAAAAAAATAGCGCAAACTACTGGGTCTAAACTGGAACTTTTACAGTTATCGCAACAACTGTCAAAAGAAGCGCGTGCACGTAAGAAAACCAATCAAAAAATCTATGTGCTCGATTTTAAAGGTGATATGGCGGCTTCTGCGGTAGAAGGCTTACGTGAAGAAATCACCTTGATTCTGGCCACAGCCAAAGCAGGTCGTGACCGCGTTGTAGTGCGTCTGGAAAGTCCGGGGGGCATGGTCCATGGTTATGGACTTGCAGCAGCTCAACTGGTGCGGTTACGTGAGGCAGGTTTTCATTTGACCATCTGTGTCGATAAAGTGGCGGCCAGTGGCGGTTATATGATGGCATGTATTGCCAATGAGATTATTTCTGCACCATTCGCGATTGTCGGTTCAATTGGTGTAGTTGCTCAAGTCCCCAACTTTAACCGCCTACTGAAAGACAATAAAATCGACTTTGAGCTCTATACCGCAGGTCAGTATAAACGTACCGTGACCATGTTTGGTGAAAATACTGAAGAGGGTAAAGCCAAGTTTGAAGAAGAATTACAGCAAACCCATGCTTTATTCAAACATTTCGTTGAGAAGTATCGCCCGCAGCTGAATATTGAAAAAGTGGCCACTGGTGAGCATTGGTATGGTCGGGATGCGCTGGATCTAAATCTGGTGGATAAACTGCAAACCTCAGATGAATACCTGCTCAACTTGTTGACCCAACATGATATCTATTCCATCCAGACCCGCAAGAAACCAACTTTGGGTGAAAAACTCGGCCTGCAAGCAGCGCAAATTGCTGATTCACTGATACCCACTGTCATGAATAAAGTTATGGAAAGCTTAAGTAAAGCAAACGCAAATCTGGTGCAAATACGTGATCCAAAACTTTAATCCAATTGATCTTGAATGAATTTTAAAGCTCACTTCGGTGGGCTTTTTTATTTTTTGAAATCATATTGTTATGATATAAGTGGAGTACTCTGATTGAGTCTAGGCTCATATGCTCACGTTTATTTTGTTGCTTGGTTTTTTTAGTATCGTATTTATTCCGATGTTATGTATGCTTTATTCTGAAGCAAAATTAACTCAGGATAATTCTAAGAAGGTTTTGTTTTGGCTGAGTTTTCTACCCGGCGTTTGTATCTTTCTGCTGTATAGCTTTCTAAAGCCCAATGATCCACCTGTTATTCCATCGCAGGAATGTGGTGTTGTGCAGTTTTATCAGATGCATAAAGTTCGAGGTGGTAATGAATTTGAACGTGTGAGTATTCGCTTTGATGGCGCTCAATATAGTCGGCATTTATTCTTCGATAAGCATCTGGATAAAATTCCTCAAGGCCAAAAGGCCTGCTTTGAATATCTAGATAAGTTCAAATATCCACATTTGTCAGAATCTAAGTTTGTTCAATGGCTTGAATCGAATGAAATGTAAATCATCATTGAAACTAATCAGATAAAATAAAGCATATTTTATTGTTAGAGCAGAAACATGGCTATAGCTGAAGCATTTCTTGCGACGCAAAATTGTTATTTTAATTATGAATTTGAAGAACTTTATTTAGAGGATGATTTTCCTGAGGAGTTATCTGTGTCACTGCGTGGCATGATATTCCGTCATGAGATTCAATATCCTGATGCAACCTATTTCATTTATTACAGTGAGATGTTGACGGGGAATGAACTGCAAAAAATGAAGGATGATTGGATGCGATATTGTCCACATTCATAATTGAAGATATGAATGTAATTAAATGCGTGATCCAAAACTTTAATTCAGCTATTAGATTGTGATTTTAAAAGCTCACTTCGATGAGCTTTTTTGATTTTTCGGTATCAATTGCAGCCCGCCTATTATCGCCGCGCCAATCGTAGCAAGCAAGATGTCTTTGTGCGCATCCCACATATCACCTTGTTGTCCATTATAGTTTTCAGCTTCCTCAGGAGATAAACCAATGGCAATCAGCCATTCCAGCCATTCATAGAGCATGCTGCTGGCCACCACAAACTGAATCACCAGCAGGAAAATGACCACGGGTTTTTGCTGCGGCAACCAGACCTGAAACAGGCGATGGAAAATTGGATAAAGTAATAATCCGTAGGCCAGATGGACAAATCGGTCGAACATATTACGTGACCAGTGCATCGCTTCATTCAGATTAAAGCCAAAAATCTGTTCAATCCACTGGTTATAAGGCACATAAGAATATAGATAGTGTGCAGCAATCACATGAACAATCAGAAAAAGAATATATAAATTAAAACTTAAAAAATTCAGGCCGATTTTATACAGGCAGATGAGCAGCATGATGATCATGAAAACTGTCCCTGCCTGATGCAAGAGATAAGCTTCCAGTTCTAAAGGACGAATACTGGCAAACAAAATCGCCAGAATTAAAATGCCCAGGCTCGTGTAATGTTTGGCGGAAAGTCGATGATCAATCATGTCGTTATTATGAAATATCTTTTTAGAATAAAATACATTATAAATAAAAAGGCGAAGCCTGAGCTTCGCCTTTTCGTCTTATTGCAAATTAGATTTTTGCAATCAGCTCAGCTACCTGTTTAGCTTGATCAGCAGCATTACCTGTATATGATGCAGGTGTCATTTCCGCTAAACGCGCACGGTCAGCAGCAGGAACAGCTTCTAACTCGTTACCGTTTACGAAATCTACCATCATGTCGCGAGTCATGGCTTGACCACGAGTCAGGGCTTTTAGTTTTTCGTATGGTTTTTCAACGTTGTAACGACGCATTACAGTTTGAATAGGCTCAGCCAATACTTCTTGGGCATTATCCAAATCTTCATTAATACGCGCAGCGTTCAACTCAAGTTTGCCAATACCTTTAGAGCAAGCTTCAAAAGCAATTAAGCTTTGCGCAAAACCAACACCCATGTTGCGAAGCACAGTAGAGTCAGTCAGGTCACGCTGCCAGCGAGAAATTGGCAGTTTTTCGCCAAGGTGTGCAAGTACAGCATTGGCAATACCCAAGTTACCTTCAGAGTTTTCAAAGTCAATTGGGTTAACTTTGTGTGGCATGGTTGAAGAACCAACTTCGCCTTCTTTTAGTTTTTGCTTGAAGAAACCAAGAGAGATATAGCCCCAAATGTCACGGTTAAAATCGATCAGAATAGTGTTGAAACGACGTAGCGCATCAAACAGTTCAGCCATATAGTCATGTGGCTCGATTTGAGTGGTGTACGGGTTGAAGTCTAGACCCAAAGACTCTACAAATGCTTGTGAATGCGCAGGCCAGTTGATGTCTGGGTAAGCAGAGTAGTGCGCATTGTAGTTACCTACTGCACCATTGATTTTGCCCAGTAGCTCAACATTTTTGAACTGTTTGATTTGACGTGCAAGACGGTAAGCCACGTTCGCCATTTCTTTACCCAAAGTTGTTGGGCTTGCAGTTTGACCATGAGTACGAGACAACATTGGCTGGTCTGCATGCTTTTCAGAAAGCGCAACGATTGAATCGATGATTTGCTGCATAGATGCAACCAGTACATCACGACCGCTTTTCAGCATTAAGGCATGTGACAGGTTGTTAATATCTTCAGACGTACATGCAAAGTGAATGAATTCACCGGCATTTTTAAGTTCTTCGATACCAGCGATTTTTTCTTTCAGGAAATACTCAACCGCTTTAACGTCGTGGTTAGTGGTGCGTTCGATCTCTTTGATGCGATTGGCGCCATCTTCAGAAAAATCGCTCACAATCGCATCAAGCGCTGCATTAGTTTCGCCTGAAAACGCCGGTACTTCAGTAATTTCCGGGTGGTTTGCAAGCGCTTGTAACCAACGCACTTCAACAGTCACACGAGCATGGATTAAACCAAACTCAGAAAGAAAAGGACGTAGAGCATCACATTTGCTCGCGTAACGTCCATCTAATGGAGAAAGTGCAGTTAAAGCGTTCATATCGATTCCTTAGATTTTGGAATTAAACGTAAAACGAAACACGTGCAGCATCAGTTAAACCACCTGAAACTGTAAACGCGCTAGATTCTGAATATCTTGTAGCAACTTGCGTTTGCCAAATACCATGCCCCAAGAGCTGCCACCGAGCTGACGCCACAGGTGTGCCATTTGCAAACCGGTAAATAAAGACGCACGAATGCGGTTGGTGTGTCCGGCATCCTTAAAGGCTTCGGCATTGCCACGTACCATAATGCGCGGATTAATCTGTCCGGCAGTATCGACATAGGTTTGAGCTAGATTGGCAATGATGCTGGGGTGCAGGTAATTATTATCAAAGAAAGAAAGCTGTCTGAGAATTTTCTGTTGGGACTGTTCAATAATTTCAACAAATTTGGGATTGCTATAGACCTTCTTTTCTAACTGAAGAAGTGCCATTGCATAGCTCATGGGAAGTTTGGTGCTGGAAAGTTTTGGAATTCTGGATTTTGGAGAAGTATTGAAGGGTTGAATGATGCTGCTTTCTAATATTTTTAAACCTAAGGAAATATCAGCCAGTTGATTAAAAAAGTCTAGGGTCTGGGCATTTTGATTACTGCCGGGACGGATATTAAGACTGGCTCTAATCAACTGTTCAAAATAAAAGTTACCACTTTCACCAATGCTTTGCTGACCTGTCAATGCTGTCATATGGGTCAGCTGGGTGGCCTGAAACACACCCGCTAATGCCAAAGCACGATTTTGACGAGTATTCAACGTTGTGGCTGGTTGAAATGGTAACTCCGTCATGCCGAATTCATCCTTTTATAAAATCAGGTTTAGGTGCATTGGTATGATGAATCACACCACCCCCTAAACAAACTTCACCTGAATAGAACACCACGCTTTGACCCGGGGTCACTGCACGTTGAGGTTCATCAAACTCAACACGAACACCATTCGGTGATTCTGAATCTTGATACACAGTACATGCTTGATCAGTCTGACGGTAACGGGTTTTGGCCGTACAGCGGAAGCCTGTTTCAGGAATATCCTGCTCACCTGCGACCCAGTCAATCGCTTCACTCCAAAGTGTAGTACTTTGCATGAGTGGGTGTTCATGGCCTTGACCGACCACCAGACGATTGCCTTCGATATCTTTATGCAATACGAACCAGGCACCTTCAGCAACGCCTTTCATACCGCCAATACCAATACCACCGCGTTGACCGAGCGTATAGTACATTAAGCCGTGATGATCACCAACCTCTTTACCATCTTCCAGCACGATTTTTCCGGGTTGAGCAGGTAAATATTGCTTTAAAAAGTCATTAAAACGACGTTCACCAATAAAACAGATCCCAGTCGAGTCTTTTTTCTTGGCCGTAACCAGATCTAATTCTTCTGCAATTTTACGGACTTGTGGCTTTTCAATTTCACCAACAGGGAACAGGGTCTTATTAATTTCACGACCATGAACCGCATGCAGGAAATAAGTCTGGTCTTTGTTATTGTCCACACCACGCAATAAAGGTGCATATTCTTCACCACGTGAGTTGGTCATGGTTTCACCACGACGGCAATAATGACCCGTCGCAATAAAATCTGCACCCAGATTTACTGCGTGATCGAGAAAGGCACGAAATTTAATTTCTTTATTACATAAAATGTCTGGGTTTGGCGTACGGCCAGCTGCATATTCCGCCAGGAAATGTTCGAATACGCGATCCCAATATTCCATGGCAAAGTTTGCGGTATGCAGTTTAATGCCGATTTTGTCGCAAACGGCTTGTGCATCGGCAAGATCCTCCATCGCCGTGCAATATTCTGTGCCGTCATCTTCTTCCCAGTTTTTCATGAAAAGACCTTCAACCTGATAACCTTGTTGAAGTAAAAGGGCAGCAGAAACAGATGAATCTACACCACCTGACATACCGACGATGACACGTTGTTGCATAGGATTAGGCATCCAAATTTGAAATTAAGGGAGAATTTTGGTGCTCGTAAATGAGCGATAAAGGGTACTTTTGACCTGAAAGCGCATCTTGTACGGCTTTAATCACCAGTGGGCTACGCGCACGAGCAGATTCAAGCAATTCATCTAGCGTCATCCAGACTGCACCGATAATGTCAGCATCTAAAGCGGCATTTGGGTCGTAGTCAATGGATTTGGCTAAAAAGCAGAAACGAAAATAAGTACGATCCGG